>DASZWJ010000022.1 GCA_035546635.1 Gammaproteobacteria bacterium | reverse complement strand
AATCAAGCTCACAAAATCAGACGCAAAGAAGTAGAACCCACCTCTCTCCTGCCGCAGTTTATCAATAAGTCCTTATTTATATAAAGAAAACATTCGCTAGAAAAATTCAAATATGGGATGGAATTATTAGGGGCTTACGTTGACATGAATAGCTCCTCGTAAAGAAACAGATGATTTTTGAAAACGAGGAGATGCTAGAGCAATTTTCTATAGTCTGTGAAGGAATGAAAAAAGATTAATTCTATTCTGGAAGGATTTTTAATTTGATTTTTTCTGGAAAAATTTTTAGTTAAAATTATTCAAATATTTTCCACACCTTAATATCTTATTTTATTAAATTCTATTGGGTTTGATATTGTTTTAATTTACGGAGTTATCGGACATATCTCTTTTTAGACACTGATCCGTTCTGGCCAATTCTTCAATCACCAAACGAGTAGCGGAGGCAATGACCGCATCGTGTTTAATTGCATTTTTTTCTTTCTGAGTTAAATAAACCACCATAACGATTGGATGACAGTTAGGCGGCCAAATAACTGCAATGTCATTGGTTGTTCCATAGCTACCACTCCCAGTTTTATCGCCGACCACCCAACCTTTTGGAACACCGGCGCGGATTTTTGCATCCCCAGTAGTATTATTCTTTAACCAGGTTTGTAGCTGTTCTCGTTGGGGCAAGGCCAGAAAATCACCCAGCGCCAATTGCTTCAAGCTATCTGCCATTGCATTTGGCGTCGTGGTATCTCTAACGTCTCCAGGAATAGCGGTATTTAATTCGGGTTCCCATCGATCTAATCGGAAGCTTTCATCTGGGATAGTCCTTGCAAATGCTGTTACTGCTGCAGGACCACCTAATAATTTCAAGAGTAGATTCATCGCCGTGTTATCACTATATTCCATAGCAGCTTGGCAAAGTTCCCCAACGCGCATGCCACTTCCAAGATGTTGCTTCGTAATAGGCGCATAACCACTTTCATCCACTTGATTTTGATCATAGGTTATTTGCTTTCTCAATAAATTGGGATCATTTTCGCTTTGCTTTAAGATGGTCGAAACAACCATGACTTTTCCGGTGCTGCAAAAAGGGAATCGTTCTTCACCACGATATTCAATACGTGTATTATTCGCTGTATTGATGGTAGATAAACCCAGGCGCCCACCTGAAGAAGACTCAAGTTCTTCAAATGGTTTTTTTGAGGCAAGAGGTTGAATTTGCTGGGTGTCTGCCATACAAGGTAAACCAGCAAAGATCAAAAAAACCGTAAAAACTAAACGAGATAACCGTCGAGAAATATTCATATTCATTACCTATTTAAAAAGCTATCTTAAGAGTATCACAAATTGCTCGCCCTTTCCCTACTCAATGAACTAAGCTAGATGAAGTAATTATTTCATCATCGTCAAAGACAGTCACGCTTTAATTCACGTATTCGACGGGTATTGTGCAATAAAACAAAGAATGAAAAAAATAAACAGTTAGCTATTATTTTTAATAGTACAGTTTCTTAGTCATGATGGAGGGGTTAATCTATTTAGATTGAGATTTTATTAGCTGAAGTGTTTTGATGCTGTTTGTAACTTTTAAGTCGACATTAATCCAAGAGGTAAATCGAATATAGTTTTTAAAATTGTGTGTCATTGAGAATAATTCGCCAGGTACAATACTGATTTTCCGTTTAATTGCTTCTTGAGTTAGTAAATTCATATCAACATATTCAGGTAATCGCACCCAAAGCAATCCGCCACCTTGAGGAAGCGTTACTTGTGTACCTTGAGGGAAATAACCCTGTATGGCATGCATCATTTCATGCGTATTGTGTTGAAGCGCTTTCCTGAGTTTGCGACGATGTCTTTCATAGCCGCCGTTTTGCAAATATTTAGCAACTAAATGCTGAGAAAATGAGGCAGAAGCCATCGAAGTCATATATTTTAATTTATTGATTTGAACCTGGTGCTTTCCTGGAATAGTCCACCCAATTCTCAAACCAGGAGAAAGCGTCTTGGAAAATGAGGATCAATACTGAACAATACCTTGTTCATCATAAGCGAAAAGAGGTTTAGGTGGTGATCGCTATCAATAACAAATTCTCGAGTCTAACAATACCTTTTGAGTAGCTCTGTTCAATGCTTAAGCCGTATCTTGAACTCTTTAAATCTCGAAATCCCTCTTCTATTTGCATCCGAGTTTTATATAACTTAACAACCCGCTTATCATGCAAATAGTGAGTTTTACCTAGGGAGGAGGCTAATAGCCAAGGTTCCCTAGCTGAATGGCTATAATCTTTAGCCTTTAGGCGGAGTTGCTTTTTATTTCCCAAAATACTGAGCTGCTACTTTGACAATTGCTTCTTGTTGCGCAATCGAGGTGGCAGATTGATTCTGCACTGATTGCACCAGTGCTGGTTCTGCAGTGCTGGGGTGGCCAGCATGAAAAGGAGGAAGTGGATTATATTCCAAGTACAGCTGGATTCTTTTAGCTTCATCAGCGCCAAATATTTCTGCAACAACCTGCAACGCAAAATCAATGCCCGCTGTGATACCACCTCCTGTGATACGATCGCGGTCAACTACAACCCGATCAGGTTTAGGGATAGCTCCAAAATACCGTAGTAAATCTAAAGATAGCCAGTGAGTTGTCGCTTGATATCCCTTAAGCAACCCTGCAGCACCCAATACCAATGACCCTGTGCATACAGATGTAACATAGCTTGCTGTTTGTGCTTGGTTTCGCAAAAAATTTAGCACGATTTTGTCGTTCATTAAATCATTCACGCCACCACCACCAGGCACTGTAATCACATCTAACGCAGGACAATTGGAAATAGTGATATTGGGCATAATCTGTAATCCGCCACTGACCTTAATGGGATCTAAGCCAACTGCCACAGTGTGGATCGTGACGTTGGATAATTGAGAGAATACGTCATAAGGACCTGCAAAATCTAACAATGTCATACCTGGAAAAATAAACAGGCCAAAATGCTTGTGATTCGGGTTAATATTCATAGTGAGTCCTCATGGTTTGTTTCATTTGAGCACCGTGAGCATTTAACAATTGCTAAACGCATGCGTACCAAAAAATTCAAATCTATTGAGCGAACAAGCTGAAAAAATTGCCAAACAAAAATTACAACGAGTTTCGCATTCGATGGCGCTTGAAGCTTAAGAAGTTACCAAGCCCCAACAACAAGAACAATTGGAAGAGCTGATTAATACCCTGCTCTCGGGTACTCTAAAACAATTATGGGATGAAACACCATGAAGTTTGAATACCCGGCAGGCGCTACACCCTTAGACCCGGATGAAATAGTTGGGTTAATTCCAGAACATTTTACAACCCAGACGGAATTAAATGAGTGGGAACAAGCAAATATTCTTGAAGCAGAAATGTGGTTCAGTGCTTTACACCGATTTGCTTACAACAATGTTCCAACTGCTGGTAACGTTATTGGCGGTCAAAATGCTACCCCAAATATCACCGAATTTTTAGATGTCACCTTCCTTCAGCAGATAAAAAAGAATGTTTCACTAAACCTGAATACCGTTAGAAATCCCACAATCAAGTTTTCCTCAATTGCGCGAAGGTAACCACCGAGATTGGATTTATGCCGATTAAAGCCTTCAGAAGCATCCAAGATCTTATTGTAAGGGGCGCTGATATGTGGAGATAAACGCTTTGGTATAAATGTAATCTTATTCTACAATATTCCCTCAGGCTGCGCTTTGTAGGGATAAACACCGTATCACTTAGATATCTTTGTTATTGTTATTATTCTTGGAGCTGTTAAACCAAGATATAAGTGAGAATGCAATTAGCTTAAAAAACCCTTAAACCAGCTGCTTTCCAAGGATCACCCAGTACTTGACCCTCTCATCCGCAAAAAGGCAACTGGAGTGCTATACTTACCAGAAGGAACAATGGAGGATTAGTAAATATGGACAAAAGATATAGCAATTTACTAAAAATTGTTTTTATTTTAGTAATTCCAAGCTTGGCACATACCACATATGCTCAAAGCCCTACAGATGTTATGAATCGATATTGCGCTACCCATAATTCCCCTTCTGCTCAACGAAAATGTACAAAATATTTTTGGGGATATTGGTATGAAAATGAGAATTATTATGATGAGGAACCTTATACTTATTACCCCAATTCATACTATTACCCCAATACATACGATAACCCTAATACATATTATTATTCTAATTCAAATTCAAATTATTACCCTTATTCTTATTATTACCCATATGCTTATTATCCCTATTATTATCCCAATTCATACCTCTCACCCTGAAAGTGTTACCATTGAAAATGAAGGAAATGAATAAGAGAATGAAAGTGGTCAAGTATTCACGTGTGAATACTTGACCACTGGACAGCAGCGCTTGCCATCAAGGCATTTATTCTATCGAATACTACAATTTCAAATATTACTGCACTTTATCCGTAAATACACAATTTGCAGGATCTTTATCTTGGCACACTGCATAGTCAGGATGTTTAGCATTTTCCCACCAATTATTGGTTACTGCTGTATAAAGATGTACAGGTCCATAAAGATCATAAACTAAAAATATCTCGTCTGGATTATCATAGTTGTAGGCACAAGAAACTAAAATGCCGAAGTAGCCTTGAGTTGGTATTCTTGCTAGGATCTGGGCATTATTAAGTGATACAACTTTCTGGCCATCCGGCTTTGGAGAAGCAAGGACTAATTCGCCGTAAGGCATTTGGATATTGGCTCCCTGGGCTTTATTGACTACATCAAGTGGTGGACAAATGTAATTTTCGGCGAATGCTACTGAACAGCTCAAGCTTAATAATGCTATTTTCAAGGTCTTAATAAATTTTTTTTTCATAAAACAGCTCCTTAGTTTTTATTAATTTTTATTTTATTTATCTTTTCAAGGTTGGATTGAATATCTAAAATTTCTTTCAATAGAGATACAAAACAAATTTGAAGACTTGAAGTATAACAGACATTACCCAGTTGTGCTTATGTGACCCTTGCTTTTAGAGCTTACGATCTTTCCCCACTATCTGCACTTAGGAGCATCATGATTTGCATTTTCCACTGAGGGTGGTTTATCAGACCAGCTTGGTCGTCTTATTCTAATATCTGCACCTTCAGCACGCGAAATTATTTTGTTGTTATTTATTATAGTTGGTGTTCCATCTGAAACTCCATTGTTAACAACTTTTGTGTTATTTGTATTTTTTATTACAGTGTAATGCCCTTGACCTCGTGGATGACCTCCACTTAGTGGGGATGGTGGGGATGGTGGGGATGGCGGCGTTGGCTGTTTCACCCTAGCAGGATCAGGGTAATCAGGAGCAGCAGGAAAAGATTGCTGAAAATTTTGACGACCTCGACCTGAACTAGTGCTTGTTCCACTATATTGAGTCTTAGGGGATGAATTATCTATTATGGTGTTTGGGCTATTTGAAATGTTTGTTACGTTGTTTCGGCTATCCGAAATGACTACCCTACCTTTCCCATCTGAGAATACTTTCATATCTCCATCTGATCTTACTTGATTACCCTGTTTATCTGAATACTCTGTGTAATCTCGATGTTTTTTCACAGTGTAATCAGCATTATGGCGTGATGAAGTGGCTTTCGGATCAATAGCTGTCTCATTTTTTATCCCAGCTTGTTGTCCTGATGGCTGTTCTGCAATTTGCGCTGCACGCACCAAAGGGGCAGGAGGAATTGCTTTTGTGTCTTCATTAGGAAAAATTGATCTAAAGAATTCTGCTATCGGCTGCTTATATCGTAAAGGTAAAAATTCTAAACCGGCTTGGATAAAATCCCCAACTCGCTTTAAGAAAGATTTTTTTGGTTGGCCAGATGGCATAAGTGCCCTCATTTAAATTGTAAGGTTCATACTGTAAGATCATGGTTTTACGGGGATTTTTAGCATTTTTTTATTGTACTAGGTATTTATTAACGATTTATTAATAGGTTTAAAGAAAGCAAATTTCCTCTCTGCACTAGACAAAAATATCATGTGCGCAGGCGGGAATCCATTTGTGAATATGACACAGTGCCACAGTTTGAATGGATTCCCGCCTGCGCGCATTAGTGTCCGGTTAACTACTGTAAACCCCCCCGTCTGTAGCCGAAGGGAATCCCCTTATGGGATGGGAGAGGGTTGGGGAGAGGCGAGATTAAGCCATTTCATTAAAAAATTTGAACCTGCCTGTTGGCTGCAACAGACAGGCCAAAATAGTTTAGGTCGACAATGGCGCAAACACACGCAGACGATGTTGATCGGGATCCAACACCACAAAAGTGTAACCAAAATCCATCGCCACAGGTTTTTGCGCAACAACTAGCCCGCGATTTGTCCAATCCTGATATAGCGCATCTACTGCTGCTTGATCCGCTGCAGTAAACGCAAGCTCTGCACCGCCACCGGTACATACGGGGTTGGGTTGCGCTGTATGGCGCGACCATAAGCCCAACTTCATACCGTTATCTAAGGCAAATACTGCAAACGTAGGGTGTAGTTCAAGCGGTGTTTTTTGTAACAAGTTCTCATAGACTTTTGCACTACGCAAAGGGTCATGGACATATAAAATGATAAGGTTGAGTTCTGACATAGAAATCTCCATAGGGATTAGGGAAAAGGGTCACTTGCCCTGGAATACCCATAGTAATGTAGGATTATGTCAGTTTTTGTCAGTAGCGCGATGGGAGGTCATCATTTCCTGCCGCCAGGCTTTTAGCAGTACCTGGCGTTTGCGAGGATAGCGTTCTTGCTTTGCGGTAAATTTACCAATGCGATCGGCGCGGAAGTGACGGAAATCATTACGCAATTCACACCAAGCAATCAGAATTCGCACATGATCAAAATACCCCAATGCGAACGGCCAAATAATTCGAGTGGTCATATCTCCTTGCGCATCTTTATAATCAATGCTAGCTTTGTGTTCTGCGCGAATGGCTTGGCGGATTTCTGCTACATCAGTTACATCAAGGATGTATTCCATTGGTGGACCAGGCAGTAATGTACTGGCATCCAACTCCTCACGTAAATTTGTCGGTAATACAGCAGCAATTTTATGTAAAGCACTATTGGCACCGGACTTTAGTCGCTCATCTCCTCGAGCAGCCACCCAGCGCGAACCTAACACCAATGCTTCAATTTCTTCTTCAGAAAACATCAATGGCGGCAACATAAAGCCAGGTCGCAGGATGTAACCCAAGCCTGCTTCTCCCTCAATATGCGCGCCTTGCGCCTGTAGCGTCGCAATATCTCGGTATATTGTTCGTACGCTGATGCCCAATTCAGCAGCGAGATTTGCTCCAGATATAGGGAAACGGTGATGGCGTAATAGTTGTAATAAATGAATTAAACGCTGGGCACGGGACAAGGTGAAAGGCTCTTCAAATGGTGAATGGCTTCATATAAGGTAAACGGAATAGTATATTTCAATGCGTGATGAATGTTTTTCCGACAGTGTAGCATAATTCAAGCCATATAAAGAGTTTTTCAAGATTAAGGCAGCTAGATTCGTGTAAAATAGATAAGTTTTGTAAAATTTTAAAGAGAGTCATAAACTAGAAATAGTCAAAATTTCTTAACAATCAAACGATGCAATATGAAAAACTTCTTCTATTTTTTCATTAACTCATATATCTGGAAATGATCCATGAAATTTCCTTTTACCCCCATCGATCTTACTCATGTGCTGGAGCACTCTATTCCTACCTGGGATGGTAGCTGTGGTTTTCAACATATCATTCGTTCTGATTATGAAGCATGTGCAAGTGAAGTCAAATTCAGAGTCGGTGAGTTTGCCATGCAGTCTGGCATTGGCACCCATCTGGATGCGCCAGCGCATTGCATACCAGGCACTAACACCATCGACCAAATTTCTTTAACAACATTAATAGCACCCTGCGTGGTCATTGATGTCTCATCCAGTTGCGACGAAAATTACCGTATTTCGCCTCAAGATGTAAAAAATTTTGAGAAAGAATTTTCGTCGATTTTATCCGGCACATTTGTCATGATTAAAACCGGATGGGAACGCTTTTGGCAAGATCCTGAAAAATACAGAAATAACCACCAATTTCCTTCCGTTTCTAAAGAGGCTGCTCTACTATTAATGGAAAGAGAAGCTTGTGGATTGGGCATTGATACTTTGTCGCCTGATTGCCCAGAAAGTGGATTTCCAGTACATCAATTATTTTTACAATCGAATAAATTAATTGTTGAAAATGCGGCCAATTTGGATCACTTGCCAAAAGTTGGGAGTTTTATTCTAATTATTCCTATCAAAGTAAAAGCAACGACTGAAGCACCTATTAGATTATTCGCATTGATTCCTTAGAATGGCTAGCTTGGGGATTTTGAGTCCACGGCAATCGCATTGAATTAATCCCCCTTTCCCCGTACTTCTTCGTCCCAGCATGGATGCCGGGATCCAGTAGGATGTCAAAGTTTCGCTTTCCTGCGAACTGGATCCCAGTATCCATGCCAGAATGACCTACTTAAGAAATTCAATGCGATTGCCATGATTTTGAGTCTGATAGGGCTATCTATTGGCGTGATTGGTTTATCAGAAAAAACTTTTAACTTACGTTGGAGAGCTGTATGCATACAAATACAAAAGAAACCATCGAAGACCTCATCGTTGCCACTAGAATTTTGGTAAATGAACAAGTCATTGATGGCTTTGGTCATGTTTCTATTCGTAATCCAAATCAGTCTGACCGCTATTTCATGACTCGGGACAATCTGGGCGGAACCAGTGAAGAGGACTACATTATTGAATTAGACGCAGACAGCAACCCCTGTAAGCCTAATGGTTCCAAACCCTCATTGGAGCGTTTTATTCATGGGGAAATTTATCGGGCGCGGCCAGATGTTAATGCCGTTGTGCATACACATTCCCCCGCCTTGATCCCTTTTGGTGTTAGCAAAACACCACTGCAGGCACTTTATCATATGTGTGGATTTCTGGCCAAAGGTGTCCCAGTATTTGATATACAGCACCAGTATGGCATGACGAACATGCTGATTCAGAACAACGAACTGGGTCGCTCACTCGCTTCGTCGCTTGGCAAAAGTGCTGTGGTACTGATGCGCGGTCATGGGGCTACAATCGTTGGTAGCTCTGTGAAAGAAGCTGTATTTCGGGCAGTCTATGTGACAATCAATGCTCATCTACAGCCTATCGCAATGCAGCTTGGTGAGCCAAAATTTTTGGATCATGAAGAGGCTATTAAGACTGATGAACTCCACCATGCCGTCTTGAATCGCCCTTGGGACTACTGGAAAAATAGGCTTTAACCAGAAAGAGAAAGATGGGTCAAGTTTTGCATTATACCTTTGGGTACTTTTGAACAGCTGATAATATCAGTCATTGATCCCTCTTGCTGACTTTCGCTCCTATCTGCTCAAAACTCGAGAACATTATGATTTTCATCTTCAGCAGTCTTATTCATCGAATTCTCTTCCAAAGTTTTTGGCATGCCAATTTCCTCTATACCTTTAGCTAGCTGCGTTGCTGACGGAATAGCTAATTCTGCAAGCTCCTGCCTGGTGGAGGACAAACCCTCTCGAAATAGACCAATGCTTTCCAGGCTTTGTTGCAAATGCTTCACCAATGGATCAACTTTAGGCTCTGCTTGCAAAGCCATGGGTATCTGCTCTCCCCAAAATGCTAGAAAATTTTCCCACAAACCCTTTGACTCTGGACTCTGATTCCTCTCCACTTTTGACAAAGGAAAATTCCACAGCTGACAAAGCCTAGCAGCTTCTTCTTTATTATTCACCACTGCCGTATTGTCATCAATCCCACCAAAAAGATATAGTTCAATCAATCTAGCCTGTGCAAACCAAAAACCTTGATTTGCTGCTAATCGATAATATTCAACGGCAGTTTGAAAATTTAACTCCACGCCCTGACCATATTCATAACACCTAGCTAAACGATACTGAGCACCTGCATATCCCTGTTTAGCAGATAATCGGTAAAGCGCGACTGCTTGTGATATATCTTCATTGACCCCTATCCCCTCTTCAAAACACCAACCCAATCTCAACTGTCCTTCTGCATAGCGTTGTCTAGCTGATGCTAAATAATAGAGATATGCATTTTTTTCATCCTTCACTACTCCCAAACCTTCTTCATAATACTGACCCATTAAGCATTGCGCTCTTACGTTGCCTTCTTGAGCTCTCTGTGCAATAGCTTTAAGAGTAATTTTAAAGACTTCTTTATCTTTTAAGGTCCATTTACTCTCCGGTTTAAATTTTTCCGTAGCATTAAATGCAATTCCTTTGATACGACGACACTGCTCAGTGACCTCATCAAAAATTAACCCCAGTGCATGCCATGCTACTTCGGTTGTCGGGGCAGCCAATAGATAATAACTGATGGCTTTATTTATATTTTTTTCAACTCCTATTCCCAGCTCATAGCACTTAGCTAAACTGACTTGTCCTTGTGGTTCTCTTTGGTCTGCTGATAATTTAAATAATGAGAAAGCCATTTTTTTATCTTCTTTTACTCCCTGCCCATCTTCATAGCACTCTCCCAAACAGACTTGAGCACGGGCATTTCCTTGCTGAGCGGAAAGTTGAAAAAATTTGGCCGCTTGTTTCACATCACGTTCTACTCCATTTCCTAATTTATAGCATCTACCAAGAAATAGTTGCGCGCTCTCATTGCCTTGTGCAGCGGATAAACGATACCAGTCGACAGCTTTTTTTATATCCTTTTCTATTCCCCCACTTCCCCTTTCACAACACGAACCCATCCACAGTTGTGCATGCTTATTTCCTTGTTCGGCGGATAGCTTAAACCACTTAGTTGCCTCCTTGATATCCTTATCAATGCCTATCCCTCTTTGATAAAGTTTTCCCAATCGATATTGTCCAGCGGCATTTCCTTGCGTAGCTGAGAGTAGAAACCATGCAAATGCTTTGTGCACATCTTTTTCTGTGCCTACACCATAATAATAACAATCACCCAATCTCCATTGGGCTCTGGCATAGCCTTTTTCAGCAAATAATTTACACCATTCAAAATTTTCAACATCGCTTGTGATTTTTGGAGAACGCGAGGGCTGCTCTAGCTTGGATTGTTCCTCAGACATCTCCAGGAACGAATCGTCTGGAGTTTTTATTTTACTTTCAGATTTTTTTTCTTTAGTTAATTTTTTATCTTCAATATCTTGTAGCATAATCCAATCCTAGTTAAATTATTATTTTTATAAGATCACTCGCGTTTAACTCCTTCTCCTTTTCTTCTACCATCTATAGGTATCAAGCTAAGAATCATTACTACTCTTAACCGTTTTTTAGTATCTGTTTAAGGCTTGATGGATCATCTTCTAGATCTTGTAGTTTACGTTTTTGAATAATTTTTTGTAAAGGTGGTGGCGAAGGTGGTGGCGGAGGAAAAAAACCTAATTGACTAGAAGGCATTGGAACAGACTGTTGTTGCTGTTCTGGTTGTGTTAAAACTTCTATCTTTGCTTCTAATAATTTGGAATCAGAAACAGAACCACTACTTACCTGAATAAATTTAATTTGATCTTCCTTGTAGCCTTCAAATGTAATCACTTGACCTGTTTTATCCAATATGAGCACTGAAGATTCTGGTATTTCATGGATTTTTGTCGGTACTTTTTGCAAATAATGACGGAAAATTTTATTGTATTCATTAATTGATTCCGCGAAGTATTGTTCAGCCTTGGGCTCATACTCTTTATCACGAACTTCTTCGTAACCTGTACGACATATTGCTAACTCAATTGAATAATCAATCTCACCATTCCTGGAAACAAAATCAGCTTCATTTTGGATAAATTCAACATCATCCTCATCATCTTCCAAACTCCCTACATGTGCCAAAGAAAATCTCCGACCATCCCGGCCTTTCATAATAATCGCAAAGCAAACTGCAAAACCACGAGAAAAAAGGCCATTGATTTTCACAGAAGAATCTAAATCTAATCTTTCTGCAGGCATATCTTGCATTGCCTCAATTAAACCTGAGTGAATAGCACCACTAGGAAGCTCAATAGCAAATTTTTTATTACTATTGTTTTTAATTGATTTCATTAATGAACTGATGTCTTTCTGCGAAATTTGATCCAATTGACTTTTTGCTTTTTCTTCTATATCTACATTTGGTTTTGAGGTTTCAGACCCAGCCTCATTTTTTACATGTTTATCAGTAATCCCAATAACTCTATCTAAAGATTCCTGTTTTTCTACTTGCTCTGTTCGCACCAATGCTTCTTTAATTTTAGTCTCTTTCCTTTCCAAAGTAGTCATTATCTGTCTCTATAGAAATCAATTTTTAATAAATTAGGGTCTATCATCAATTAGTCGCGAACAACAGAAATCAGGTTATCATCCTTAACTAAATCTTAAATAAACCTCTTCCCCATGTTTATAGTCTCACTGAAAAAATGCCCTATATAACACGCTAACCCAAAATGAAATTATTAGACCAATTTATCAATTAAATCCTTCTCAAGCAAGGATCATACAAGCCAATGTGGGCTAAAGAAATATGTTAAAGTGTCAATTGTCAAATATTATGCAGCGCTTTAAGGGTTGCACATTCGTTCACATGCCGTTCGGTTAAACTATTACCATCACTGAATTTTTCACCTTAATCAGCTAACTAGAGCGAAAAAATGATGCGTTATTAAATAGCTTGCCAAGAGACCAGATAAAAATCCAAATAAATGCCCCTCCCAAGATACACGCTCTTCTCTAGGAAATAAATTCAGCGCCAGGCTGCCAAAATAGTAAAGACAAAGCAAACCAAGCACAATTGTGAGCGCAGATTTTTCTTCAATAGCTCTGAAGAGCAAGTATCCCCAATACCCTAGAATAACACCACTGGCACCCACATGAATCACACGACGGCCGAACAGCCAGGTGGCAAAACCACCAGCGCCCATAATAATTGCTGTCACTATGAGAAACTCAGGTTTGCCATTCACTAATACCAAGGCACCTAAAATCAGTAATGGCAGAGTGTTAAAAAACAAATGCTGAAAACTGCCATGTAAAAAAGGCGAGGCAAGAATACCAATTAAACCATGAAGGCTTCGAGGGTAAATGCCCAATGTATTCAAGCGATATCCAAATATTTTGTTCACAACCTGGATGACCCATAAGGCAAGTATAATAGCCAGAAGGAAACTTATATTCTCCTGAATACTTGCGGAAATTTGATCAAATGTATTGACTAAGATTTCAAGCATAGATTACCTCAACGAGAATTTAAACTATTATATACATTAGAAAATATCGCAACCCCGCAACTGTCATCCTGAGTGCAAGCAGTTATAAAATATCTTTTAATCACCTATACCAATAACCTAAGTCACAGCTGCAGCGAAGTATTATGCATTTATTTATTTTAATAAAATTCCTTAAAAATAAGACAAACAAAATTATTTGAAATTATTATTATCTTTTTATACCTTCCGGCAAACTTTCTATGTCGAACAGATTTTCTAACCAATTTAATTTGTTGTCACAATAAATATTGATTTTGGGGACCGGATGATATGTTTCTGCGAGTGTTCCCAAATAAACAATATTCACACCAGGATATTTAGGGTTTTTATTATAAATCGGAGACCCACAAACTTTGCAGAAAAATTTCGTTGCTGTAGTCCCCTGTGCACAATAATTACTTAAAAAGGTTTCTCCTTTCAGTAATTTTAAATCTTGCTCCAGCACAATAATATAACTGGCAAAGGCAGCACCTGTCAGTTTTCTACAGAGTGTGCAATGACAGTTCAACACACTTTTGATATCGCCTAATTCATAACAGACAGCGCGGCATTCGCAATTACCATATAGATTATTCATATAAATGTCTTCAACTCCTAGTAGTGATTAAGATAGGAACACCCATTAAATCTGGTTTTGAATGCCTGAATAAAAGCAAAGTAATTGCACGGCTGATGTATTTTCAGAAAACCAGTATTTCAGAGGAGATATACCAGAGTTAAGGCTTCTGGATAGCTATTTCCTTACATCTTCTGGCCATTATTCATTATACAATTATTCCACTTAATACAGGAATTAATACTATATTCCTTTATTGGTAAATTTATTTCCCAATCTTTTTTACGTTAATGTTAAGAGATTGGACTAACGACGGGAGAAAATCATGAGCACGAAATTGAATAATTTGAAAGTAGCAATCCTAGTGGCCGATAATTTTGAACAGGTGGAAATGACCAAGCCCCGAGAAGCATTGGAAAAAGCCGGCGCGAAAGTTTATCTTATTTCTCCTAAAAAAACTGTCAAAGGCTGCCATCATGATAAACCTGGCGATGAATTTTCAGTAGATGTGTTACTTGATGATGCCAATGCGAATGATTATGGCGCTTTATTACTACCAGGCGGCGTTTTTAATCCCGATCATTTACGCACACTCCCCAATGCCATTCACTTTATCCACAAAATCGTTGCAGCACAAAAGCCAGTCGCAGCGATTTGTCATGGTCCGTGGACTTTAATTAATGCTGAGGCTGTGAAAGGCCGAACCCTAACCTCATGGCCATCAATAAAAGTAGATTTAATGAATGCCGGAGCACATTGGGTGGATAAAGAAGTTGTGCGCGATGGCAATTTAGTAACCAGTCGCAAACCTGGTGACATCCCCGCCTTTAACCAAGCGATGATTGAGCTATTTAGTGAAGCTATTTGAATTTTATTTGCTCATCTGTCGTACCAACAAGAAAAAGTTCATCATCTTGAAGCCATCAAGAAATTTTTATTCTCTTACTGCACTTACTTTAAAATTCACTTGAACATCATCTTTTACTGTTTTGGTATCTGACCATTCACCTTGGCCAACACCAAAAGCTGTGCGTTTAATGGTCGTGTTGCCAGTTATTTTGGCTGTCGAAGAAAATTCCTCAAGGGTAAAATTTAAAATAATGGGTTGAGTTTTATCTCGAATTGTTAGGTTGCCTTGGGCTTGATAGGTTTTCTCTCCGGTTTTGGTGAAGCCACTCGATTGAAATACGGCTTGGGGAAATACTTTAGCATTGAACCACTCTGCTGATTTGAGCGTATCAGAAAGTTGATTGTAAGCATCTGAAATGGAGCTCATGTTGACAATGATTTTGACATTGCTTTTATCCAGTTGTGACGGATCAAAATGAATATCGCCTGAAAAATTGCTGAATGTACCTGTAGTCGGTGCACCATTTTGAGTTGCGGTAAAAGTTAATGTGCTTTCATGGGGAACTATTTTCCAAGCCGGAACAGTTTGCGCACCAGCCAAAAGCGGCAGCAAAAGAAAAATTAAAAAAAACCTCTTAAGGCCAAAAAAATATTCTTTACGATAACCATAGAATTTGAATTTTTTCTGTGTTTTTTTTAAATGCATTATCTATTTATCCTTAAAATGAGTTATGGAGTTAGTAATCCTATTGTCATGTGAAAATGATACTTATGTCAAGGCGCTAAAACTACGTTAATAAGTTACACGCAAAAAAAGATCTTGCTTAATCTCCAAAGCTCCTACTTCGTGGTTTTTGTTTAATTTCGGAATGCTCAGTAAATAGGGGAAGATCTGACATGGATAAAGTACGCTGCAGTAATCCCCGGGAAACTATTAATTGTGCGGCAGAATATTTGCCAGTGTCTTGAGCTTTGTGTTTCGACACCTGTAATGATTGCAAAAAATCTGAACAGGGTGGCTTTGGTTCTGTAGGTTTGGCATCAAACTCAGTATCTGAAGGCGTCAACGGATCGGCTGTGCTGGTAGTTACGGTCTTTTTTACATCCAACGGGGGAGATTGCAGCTTTTTAAATTCTCCAGGCTCACTTGAAATGCCATGTTTTATGCGCCAAGATTTGATAGCTTCTAAAGTTAACTGGCTGTGTGGTGTAATGATATGCTTCCTGGGATCATATGGCTCCAAGTAATTAATGCCGTTATCTTCTACTTGACCAAGACGATACCAACATTCTAAACGACGAAAAATGTCATATGCCGGATATATTTTCCCGCTCCAGGTATCAATGATTAACGCATGCGGCCCCCAAGTAGTCGCATCATGAGGATTACTAGAAAGATCTCTATTCATCACTACAAATACATGGGCATGCCTCGTTTCATATTCATACCCTCTATTTTGTGATTGAAAATAAAGTTCTATGCCGGATGTTGCATTGAGTTCCGCCTCTTCAATACAATAAATCTCAGCATTGCCCGAGAAACCATAAGCAATAAGCCTATCTATCACGATTTCGCTATATTCCTGACAATTGGCAAAACCACTTTGTTTGCCTAGCTGCGCCCGAAAATGGCTACGACCCATTTTACTGTCTGCAATTTTTTTTGCTGTATCGCGTAATTTTCCAATGGCCTCATCTATATCCGATCTTTCTACGGGAGTTTTTTTATTAAATTTCAGATCAGTACTACCTTTTAACCTATAAGAAAATATTTCATCTTTAATTTTATGGGCAAGCTTCCAGCCAGGCACCCGAGTACCTGTAAGTAAATAAGGATTCAGATAACAGAATTTAATGTGGGCTGCGGTCAATAATTCTCGAAAAAATACCGCTTCTTTCGTTTTGCATTGCCTGATTAGATCAGAAAAATAAACTGCATTTGCGTGCTGTTGAATTTCACTCAGACACTGGGTAAAACGCTTTTTACTCGTATTTTTGTCAAGATTCTCAATTGCATGGTAAACCGGCAGCATTATTTCAGCCGCCAGATGCTTGTCAGGGAGGTCTCGCTTTATTGCATCAATCACAATTTTAGCCTGTGACTCAGTAATTGGATTTAACCAACCCGATAAAGTAGAATTTTTAAAACCTATAGAAATCGGGTAGCGAAAGCGTGACAAAACCGCTCGCATATAATCTTTAAAACTCAGCCTATCAGCACCTGAATTTTCTACAGATGCATGATCTGTTTTTTCCTGTTTTTTTTCTTTTTTCTCAGTGTTGGCTGTTACTTGCTTTTCCTTCTCTAATTCGTTCAAATCCCCTATCCCCAATGAAATGGATATAATGCTGCATATTTTCAAGCCTGTTTAAAGCTTGTGCAGCCAATAGAATTTCTCAAAAAAAATAGGATATAGAATTAACATTAAGATAATATTAGCAAGAATTTTTTGTTCTTTTTAAATTATATAGCTTTCTAATATCTTTAATCGTTGCAAACGATCACCCCAAATTTCAATAATTTTCGGATGACCATATTTGGGAAATACATCACATATCTCATCACGGAATATTTTCTTAAAACATTTATCTGTAGCCTTGCGAAATGCAGGATTTTCTTCAGTATAGTCTAATAAATGCTCTTTAGTAATGGGTAAGAATATAATTAAATCTAAATGACTCAACGCCTGTTTAATTTCAGTAAATTTTTCTGAAACACTACTGTCATGAATGTCGACTAAATCACGCTCCAATGAACACATAGCATATGCTATAAAATCGATAGGACATCTATCATAAATTATATTTTTCTCATTGGCATATCGATTAAGCTGCAGGATGCTGTAATCAAGTTCTTCTAATAAACTATCTAGAGACGGTTCTAAAGCAAGTTCCATGGTTTTTATATCCTGCAATTCATCATACGGTTCATTTACATCAATATAATCAGGATACTTTTGAATAAAATCGGCAATTAAAGTGCTTTTGCCAATAAAATGGGTGCCCGAAACAGCTATGCGCATAGTCATTTTCTCGTAATGATTGTTTAGCTTGCAAAATTAAACAAATTATATTAAGAAGAGCGAGCGTGCAAGTTCAGAGAATATAATCTTCCTTTGAAGACGGCGGATTAGGAGGATTTAAGCTTTCGCATTATTTATTAAACAATATGACACTCCAAAACTCTTTAAATCCTCCTTTTTCAAGGGGGAGTATAGTTGAGAGTAGTTACTTTTAGTTTACGGAATATCTATGATTAAAAAACCCTTTACTATCGGAGCTGTTCAGATGCGCATGAGCCAAGAGGTTCAGGCGAATGTCGAACATGCCTGCGAGTTACTTGGCAAGGCGGCAAAGTTAGGTGCAGAAATCGTCTGTCTACCAGAGCTGTTTCGCTCACCCTATTTTTGTCAAACTGAAGACCCCGAAGTGTTCAATTTGGCTGAATCTATCCCAGGCCCTACGACTGAAGCACTAGCTAAAGTGGCCAAACAGCAGGGTATTGCTATCATCGGCTCATTATTTGAGCGGCGTGCCGCAGGTATTTACCATAATACAGCGGTGATTATTGATGCCGATGGTCAGTTGGTTGGCATATACCGCAAGATGCATATTCCCGATGATCCACTTTACTATGAGAAATATTATTTCACCCCGGGTGACCTGGGCTTTAAAGCCTTTGATACACAATTTGGGCGCATTGGCACGCTGGTTTGCTGGGATCAATGGTATCCAGAAGGGGCACGCTTGACCAGCTTGCAAGACCCCAGTGTGCTTTTTTATCCCACAGCGATTGGTTGGCATCCTAGCGAAAAACAAGAGTATGGCGCAGCGCAGGTTTCTGCATGGGAGACGATTCAGCGCAGCCATGCGATTGCCAATGGTATTTATGTCGCTGCTGTCAACCGCATTGGTTTTGAACCGACGCCGGAAAATAAGGGGGATGGCATTGAATTTTTTGGTAACTCTTTTATTGCCGATCCGTTTGGACGCATTCTGGCCAAAGCATCGCAGGATCAAGAAGAGATTCTCACGGCAGTGGTCGATCCTAAATTACAAGAAGTCACCCGTCGCCACTGGCCGTTTTTACGCGATCGCCGTATCGACGCTTACAGCAATATCACTGAACGGTTCGGCAAATGACACTTAGGATGCCCGCTGAGTGGGAAAAACAGCAAGCGACCTGGCTAGCCTGGCCGCATAATGAAGCCGATTGGCCGGATAAATTTGCGCCTATTCCTTGGGTCTATGCGGAAATTATCCGTCACCTGACCCAAGTGCAACGCGTGCGCTTGGTTGTCAAACAGCTACGCCAGAAACACCAAGCCACCCAAATACTAGAACGCGCCGGAGTCAATCTCGATCAAGTCGATTTCATCATTGCCCCTACCAATCGCGCCTGGTTACGCGATTCAGGACCTACCTTTGTGTATAGTGGCAAAACTCGCCAACTGCTCGACTGGCATTTTAATGCCTGGGCAAAATATACAAATTGGCAGGCCGACGATAAAATTCCGATGAGAGTAGAGAAGTTTTTGCAACTACCTCGCATCCGCCCCATGCATAAAGGCCGGCGCGTGGTGTTAGAAGGTGGCTCTATTGAAGTTAATGGTAAAGGCACACTGATTACTACCGAGGAATGCCTTATCAGTCAACAGCAATGCCGCAACCCTGGCTTTCAGCATGAAGATTATGAAGCAGTATTTGAACAATATCTTGGCATCAAACAAGTCGTTTGGTTAGGCAACGGCATTGCCGGTGACGATACCCACGGCCACGTCGATGATATCACCCGTTTTGTCAATCCAACGACCGTTGTCACCTGTGTTCAAAAAGATAAACGCGATTGTGACTATAAACCGCTGCAGGAAAATCTAAAACGCTTGAAAGCGGCTAAGCTTGATGTGATTGAATTACCTATGCCTACCCCTGTCACCTTTGAAGGACAACGCCTACCTGCGAGTTATGCTAATTTTCTAATTGCCAATCGATTAGTACTGGTACCGACCTTCAATGATCGCATGGATCGTGTGGCATTAAATATCCTGGCCGAACTTTTCCCCAAGCGTGATGTGGTGGGAATTTACTGTGGAGATTTTGTTTGGGGGTTGGGGACTATTCATTGTGCTAGTCAGCAGGAAATTGCTTGAGAATGAATCTCGGTAATTGCTCACTCAGGTAATTCATAACTGCCGTCCCGGCATGGATGCCGGAATTCAGCCCGCAGAAAAGCGGAACTTTGACTTCCCTGTCAACTAGATCCCGGCATCCATGCCGAAACGACGTATCTGGGGTAAATATTTAAAATAACAACTTAATTTAATGCTCTATCAGAATCAAAGCGATCAGCATTCATCACTTTGACCCAAGCCGACACAAAATCGTGCACGAATTTCTGTTTTGCATCTGCACTTGCATACACTTCGGCGATGGCGCGTAGCTGAGCATGTGAACCAAAAATCAAATCAACACGTGTCCCCGTCCATTTTAAGGCTTGGGTTTTGCGATCACAGCCTTCATACACACCATCATTGGCAGCGGGTTGCCACTTGGTATCCATATCGAGCAAGTTGATGAAAAAATCATTGGTGAGTTTTCCAGGTTGATGGGTAAATACCCCATGTTTTACTCCACCAATATTCGCCCCCAGAACACGCAAACCGCCGATTAATACGGTCATTTCAGGCGCAGTTAGTTTTAATAATTGCGCACGATCCACTAAAGCTTCTTCAGGCCGCATGCGTTGTTTAGCAGTACTGCGATAATTTCGGAAACCATCTGACAACGGCTCAAGATGCGTAAAAGACTGCACATCCGTTTGCTCCTGCGATGCATCCATACGACCTGGCATGAACGGGACAGTTATATTGACATCTGCCGCTTTCGCAGCTTGCTCAATGGCTGCGCTGCCGCCTAAAACGATCAAATCAGCAAGCGATACTTTCTTACCACTTGCATTGAATGCTTGCTGGATAGCTGCAAGTGTTTGCAAAACTTTGGCTAATTCCGGTGGATTATTGACTTCCCAATCTTTTTGCGGCGCCAAACGAATACGTGCGCCATTGGCACCACCACGTTTATCAGAAGCACGAAAGGTTGAAGCTGAAGCCCAAGCTACTGAAACCAATTGTGATACTGATAAACCAGAGGCAAGTATTTTCTCTTTTAAAGAGGCGATGTCCTTGTCATCAATCAGTGGGTGATTGACTTCCGGAATTGGATCTTGCCAAATCAAAATTTCTTTCGGCACCAATGCACCTAAATAACGTGCAACCGGTCCCATATCACGGTGTGTGAGCTTGAACCACGCACGCGCGAAGGCATCAGCGAATTCGTTAGGGTTTTCATAAAAACGGCGAGAGATTTTTTCGTAAATTGGATCAAAGCGCAGTGATAAATCTGTCGTCAACATGGTGGGCACACGCTTTTTCGATTTATCGAAAGCATCGGGAATGGTTGCTTCGGCATTTTTTGCCTGCCATTGATAGGCGCCTGCCGGACTCTTGGTGAGTTCCCATTCGTATTTGAATAGATTCTCAAAAAAGTGATTGCTCCATTGCGTGGGGGTTTGTGACCAGGTCACTTCTGGACCGCCCGTAATTGCATCGGCTCCAACGCCAGTACCATACTTGCTTTTCCAGCCTAAACCTTGATCTTCAATAGCCCCCCCTTCCGGTTCAGGACCAATCAATGACGGATCACCGGCACCATGGCATTTACCAAAACTATGACCACCTGCAATCAAAGCTACAGTTTCCTCATCATTCATAGCCATGCGGCTGAAGGTTTCGCGAATATCACGCGCCGCTGCCACCGGATCGGGATTGCCATTGGGTCCTTCAGGATTGACGTAAATAAGACCCATTTGCACGGCGCCGAGTGGGTTTTGTAGCTCACGTTCACCACTATAGCGTTCATCACCCAGCCAAGTGCCTTCAGGTCCCCAGTACAGTTCTTCCGGCTCCCAGGTATCGACGCGGCCACCGGCAAAACCGAAGGTTTTGAAACCCATAGACTCCAAGGCCACATTACCGGTGAGGATAATCAAATCTGCCCAGGAAATTTTACGCCCGTATTTCTGCTTGATCGGCCAAAGCAAACGCCGTGCTTTGTCGAGATTGGCATTGTCCGGCCAGCTGTTGAGTGGTGCGAAGCGCTGCTGTCCCTGACCTGCACCGCCACGACCGTCGGCAACACGATAGGTACCGGCGCTATGCCAAGCCATACGAATAAACAAGCCGCCATAATGTCCAAAATCAGCAGGCCACCATTCCTGTGAATCGGTCATTAAGTTTTTCAAATCTTTGATGACGGCATTGAGGTCTAGTGTTTTGAATTCCGCAGCATAGTCAAAATCCGCACCCATAGGATTGGATAAAGCTGTATGGTTATGCAAAACCTGCAGATCTAATTGCTGCGGCCACCAATCACGGTTTCTGCGCGTGCGATTATCATGGGTGCCGTGCATGACTGGACATTTACCTGTTGGCTTTTCATCTGCAAATTTGCTCATGTTTGTCTCCTGTGATTTTTTAGTGCTTAGGCGGCTATTCCTAGTGACTAGTGGCTCAATCCTTCTCCCCTTGTGGGGGAGGGGATACAGTAGAATTTTCATACCTGACCAAAGTATTTTACTTGTTTTTATTAATGGCCAAGAAATGCAACACATCCTCATTAAATTGCTGCGGGTCTTGTAAGAATGCAAAATGACTGACCCAAGGTTCTATGAGCAGACCGGCATCGGGTATTTGTGCCGCCATAAATTCCGTATTTTCCCGCGTAACAAATTCATCATGATCGCCATCCACAATCCAAGTCGGCACAGTGATCGACTGTAATTGTTCTTTGGTAAAATGGGGTTGAGTTTCCCACATCTTATTGATTTGATCGTGGAAGATTTGAAATTCTTTGGGTGTGGGGGACAATTTTTCATATTCTTTACTCGTTCTTTGAGCATAAGCATTAAACACCACACTTTTAGCCAGATCAGAGCGCACACCGGAAGGATCAGAGTTAGCGGCATAAGCAAACAGTTTAGTCAGCCGTTCTGGATGATGGATAGCCATATCCAGACCAATAATTGCTCCATCACTCCAACCAATCACTGCCGCTTTTTTAATTTTCAAAAAATCCATTAAGCCAATGACATCTGAAGCCATCAAATCATAGCTGTAAGGTTGAGAACTCCGAGAACTTCTGCCGTGCCCTCTACTATCCATAACAATCACTTGATAATCTTTAGCCAAAACGGGAATTTGATTACCCCAATAATTAGAACTGCTCAAGCCGCCATGCAGTAAGATGACCGGTTGTCCATGACCATAAATAGCATACCAAATACGCACGCCGTTTATGAGTGCATAACCATTTTTTTCAGCCTGCGGCAAGGAAGGTGTAGGCGGCAAATTTAGCCAGCGAGGAGCAGCACTTGCGGGATTAAACCAGATAAAAATTAATAAAATAACGACTAAGAAAATATTTTTTTGCATAATGTCACCAATATCCTATACGCGATCAAAAGGCATATTAGCAAATAAGTATTTAAAATCAAAGCATTACTCCCTCGTCTCGCCGACAAGAAACAACTCGCTATCTTTATCATTAATCTTCACTTAATTAACCTATGTTAAGTTTAAAAGATAAAGGAATCATTTCTTATAGATTTATTGCATTTTTAATAAGGCAACATCCATGATAAATATACATATCGTTATTGACGGGAAAACAATAACACTTACACTCCAGAAAGACAGCACATTTTTAGACTTAGTGATGGCCGTACGAGCTGAGTGTCAAGCGCGTAATCTATCTTTGCCGGCGCATTATTATACTAAGCTGGGCAACCAACACACCAGTTTCACTCTAGGACATCTCGGTCTTAGCTTACAACAGATGGGTATTCACAATGATGCCATACTACAAACTGGCTTTGATTCTAGATTAACCGGCAGCAATCAAGATTTAACTATACAAAATCTGCGTTCCAGAATAGTCGATATCATTCTGGGCAGTTTAGCTAAGGAAATCACAGAATATCGCACTGAGTGCCTATTACATCCACTCTCCCCACCTGAGCCGAATACCCCCCAAACTTGTGCTTTACTTGCTCTGGCCTACCAATATCAGTTAATCAGTGCTGAAAAGGCGCAGGATATGATTTCGGCGTTGCAATCTCGCTATGCAGATCAAATAATTCCTGTAAATAGTCAAGAGCATGTGATTTATACTATGTTGAACTTGATGCTGAGTCCCGCTGGACAATTGCCTATTGCAGAACCTGCAGAAGAAAAACCAGAATCAACAGCAGATAAGAAAGATCCTTCAATAGCGAAAGTATTTGCTGATTTACCTTCAGTGCTTAAAGAAATGATCCGAGATGATGTACCCCCTTGCTCTGAAGCTGATGTGTTTGAGCATTTACCTCTAGGACTTCAAAATATTACTCGCGATTATGTAGAAGGTTTCGATCAGTGGATATGCAATACCGATATAGACCTCTCTATGTTTAGAACTTACTACAACCAGAGGACGCAACCCTTATATCACTTATATCAACAAGGACTTCCAGAAAATTGGGATGAATTGACTGAAAATAAAAAAACAATCTTTCTAAAACAGCATTTACCTGAAGATGAAATTTTACTCAGGCTAGGGTTGTATTTATCTGGGGTCAAACAAAATCTCAATCAATTATTATCAGACAGCACTAAATCTCTAAAATTAATATGGTATTTACAATTAGCGCTGGACCTGGGTGCTGATGTAAATCATAAAAATGAAGAGGGCTGGCCGGTACTTATGCAGGCAATTAATTCTTGCAATTTAATAGCCGTTAAAATATTTCTGGCGCAACCAGGTATTGATGTAAATTGCAGTAAGGATAACTTGAGTGCTCTGATGCTTGCATCATCTTATGGTTATTTCTCTATTGTTGAACTGTTACTAACCCACCCAGGCATTCAGATAGATCGTATGGATCATTTCCATAACACCGCGCTTATCTATGCAGCTCAAAGAAGTTTTAATGACAATGAAAATCTAATTTTAAAAATGTTATTGACGCATGGTGCTGACGAAAACCATACTAATAAAGCAGGTGATTCTGCGCTTATTTTTGCTTCTAGTAGCAACCGTGCTGCAAGAGTAGAAATATTATTAAAACACGGCGTTAATGTAGATCATGCTAATGACGATGGTGAGACTGCGCTTATCCGCGCATGTAGTTGTGGTCACTTGACGATCGTACCTATACTATTAACGTATGGTGCAGATTTAAATCATGTCAATCATGCAGGCGACACCGCACTCAAAATACTCAAGCGCGCATGTCATGTGGGCGATGCTTACCATCAAACCATTATCCTTTTAGAAAAAGAAGCAAAAACAAGACGTAGATCTATGATGGGTAGGCTTACCTCAGGTTTTTCTGAATTAAATCGCAGCCTTCCAAAACTATTGCAGACCCAAGCAAAACATAATGATGATAAACATCCTACTAAGAAAAAAGAGTTTAATATAGAACTTAGCAAAATAGAAATTTAACAAAGACTCCATAAAGTACTAACTGTTATGCTAAACTCTCACGCTCACATTGTTCAGGAGAAATCAATGGCATTAACTTATTCAAACCCCATGCAAGCAGGTACTACTGCCCCAGCATTCAATTTACTTGATACAATATCCGGCAAACAGTTGACATTAGCGCAACTCGCTTCCGACAAAGCGACTGTTATCATGTTTGCCTGTAATCATTGTCCCTATGTGCAACATATTTTATCTAAATTGATAGCGGTAGCTAACACTTATCAGAATAAAGGAGTGAGTTTTATTGCGATCAGCTCCAATGATGTCAAAGAATACCCTCAGGATAGTCCCAGCAAAATGCAACAACTTGCCATAGAAAATCATTTTACTTTTCCTTATTTATATGATGAATCGCAACAGGTTGCCAAAGATTATGGCGCAACGTGCACACCTGAATTTTATATATTTGAGGCTAATTTGCAGTGTGTTTATCACGGGCGTTTTGATGAATCAAGTCCCGGTAAATCAGTTGCAGTGACTGGACAAGATCTCTGCCAGGCATTGGATGCAATTCTAGCTGGAAAATCTATTCCTGAGCCACAGCATCCCAGCATGGGCTGCAATATTAAATGGAAAGCAGCTAAATAGTCGCTGGCACGAAATTCAAAAAATTATAAATTATATTAGAAGAGTATTTTTGCATGGGTCAATTATTTCATTATCTTATTCATTATAAAGGTCGACTTTCCTTTGCGGCGATTGCCAGCATTCTCAATAAAATCTTCGATCTTATGCCACCATTGTTAGTCGGTTGGGTCGTTGCAACCTTAAGCGGTCAAATTCCAAATTGGATACAAGTTTTACTGCCTAATCATAACATCTGGACGCTAGCTATTTTCTTAGCCATTTTGAGCGTGTTAATTTTTGGCTTGGAAAGCGTGACGCAATGGCTGGCTGATCGCGCATTTATGATGTTGGCGCAAGATGTACAGCACGATCTACGCATAGCCACCTATGAAAAAATCCAAGCACGGGAAATTGCATTTTTTGAAAATCATCGCATGGGTGAGACTTTGGCTATGCTCAACGATGATGTCAATCAATTAGAACGATTTTTAAATTCTGGATTTAGCGATTTGTTACAGCTGGCCACGCTGATGGTATTTTCCTGTTTTGTGTTATTTGCAACTTCTTGGCAGCTGGCACTGATTGGCATGGCGCCTATTCCATTGATTATCTGGGGTAGTTTGAAATTTCAACACTATATCGGTCCGCGTTATCGCTTGATGCGCGACAGTGTCGGACAATTATCCAGCCGTTTAGAAAACAATTTAAGCGGCATCATGGTGATTAAAAGTTTTACTGCAGAAAATTTTGAAACGGCACGTGTGACTGCGGCATCGAATCAATATCGCAAAACCAATTATCATGCGATTAATCTTAGTACTTTATTTGTGCCTTTAATCCGCATGTGTGTGGCTTGCGGTTTTGCTGGGGTTTTGTTAGCGGGGAGTTTCTGGATTCTCAATAATGAACACGGTATCAACGTTGCACAACTGGTAATGTTTTCTATGCTGATTCAACGTTTACTTTGGCCATTAACTCGTTTAGGGGTTACCTTAGACAGTTATCAACGCGCAGATGCCAGCGCCCGCCGCACTTTTTCATTGCTGGCTACTGAAGCCAAAATTAAAGATCCCGCGACACCAGTAACCCTATCCAAATGCCGCGGCACCATCAGTTTTAATCATGTGCAATTTCAATATGGTGAATATAAACCCGTATTGCAGGATTTAAACTTGCATATTGCCGCTGGAGAAACCATTGGCATTGCTGGGCAGACTGGTGCTGGTAAATCCACACTGATTAAATTGTTGCTGCGCTTATACGATGTGACGGGTGGTTCTATCTGTATCGATGGTCATGATATCCGGCAACTGTCCCTTTATGATTTGCGTCGTCATATTGGCTTAGTGAGTCAGGATGTGTATTTATTCCACGGAAGTATTGCAGAAAATATTGCTTATGGCTTGGCTGATGTTTCTCTCAATCAAATTATCCAAGCCGCTAAACTTGCGCACCTACATGAGTTTATCAGCACGCTACCGGAAGGATATGCTACCCTCGTCGGTGAACGCGGTATTAAATTATCAGGCGGCCAACGCCAACGCTTGAGCATTGCGCGTGCAATTTTAAAAAATGCACCGATTTTAATATTAGATGAAGCTACAAGCTCGATTGATACGGAAACAGAAAAAATTATTCAAGAGAATCTGAAATTAATTACCTCTGGAAAAACCGCGTTAATTATCGCCCACCGCTTATCGACGATTCGCGATGTCGATCGGATTTTTGTTATCGGCAATGGGGGTTTAATTGAGCAAGGGAGTCATGATGCTTTACTCAATCTCAATGGGGTTTATGCAGATTTATGGCGAGTGCAAAGTGGAGAGATTGAACATAAAGCACCTATCAGCGTCCTCAATTAAAACTAAATTTGTAACTATTCACCCGCTTTGAAAAAGGGGGTGAATAGTCAGAATTTTAGTAAGAAAAAAATGCATTCTAGCTAAATGAGTAACTAAATGCAGGTTTTCAGATCATTCGTACAACATATCTTATATATTAGCAGTTATTTTCAAAGAAATTGAATTCCGATAACTCTTATTCACACCATTAACAGTGTTAATTGAATTTTCAATATTAATCTTTTGATTTTGAATAAACGCATGCGCATAGCTGGTATCGATAGAAAAGATTTTGCTTAGCTTATATCCAACTGATGTCCCAAGTATCATATTATTACCTTCTGTTACTTGATAATTTGGATTCCCAGGTGATTCAACATAGCTGCCTGCTGTGCGAATGATCCATTTGGAAGATAAATGATAATAGCCACCAAAAGTATACACCCAAGCATTGTGGAAATGCAGAGGAATGGTAGCATTAGATAAAATAACTGGATTACCGCCTATTTCCGTTACCACATTATGCACATTGATATTATTGTATATATCCCATTGTATCCATTGGACTGTGGCAATCAAACCGAGACGCCGTGATAAAAACTGATTAACCGAAAGCACGTATCTCGCTGGAGTCCAATAATCAAAGCCAAAGTGATTCGATGCAATTGCAGGATTGCTTTCTAACTGACTAGTTCCCGTGAAGTGATAGGTCATTGAACTGCGGTAATTTAAGCCGATTTGTGTAGAAGAGGTAGGTTTTAACAGTACACCTAAATCACCACCCAAAGCATTGGCACTGGCTTCATCGCGGGTTTGAACATCGGGGATATCCAAGCTCGGGAATCCTGAAATCGGCGTAAACAGGAAATGGGCATGGGAAAAATTAACACTCGCACCGAAAGAGAGATAATCATTCAATTTAAAACCAACTGCAGGAACAACATCAATGTCTTCAATATTATTATCCGACATGACATAACGCAAAATAGAATTTTGGTCTAAGTCGCGGTTATAATTATTTGCCAATACTGCTAGTCCAAAGAACCATCTATCTGAGACAGGAATCCCTAAATAACCGGAAGGCAAAAAATAATTTGACTGGGTTTTAGTTGTGCCAGACTGATCAAAACCCGTGCTGGGTTGCGTCACTTTACCTGTAAATTGACTCTGAAACTGTCCCGCCGTACCCAAAGCGATTATTTGTGCATTTTTCAGTAAAGTTAAAGCAGCTGGATTAAAATAGGTTGCAGTAGCATCATTGACTACAGCAGTCCCCATGGTTGCTTCAATAAAAGAGGCTTTGCTCACTACGGGTACGAATAAAAATGCAGCAAGAATCTTCCATGATAATCTATAGTGAATCCATTTTTTCAACTTTGTCTCCGACGCACCTGCAGATAAGATTTTTTATTGGTTTTTAAATCATAATGCGCTAATGAGGGTATAAAATTATCGCATAATACTATAAGAAATTTATTTGAACACTATGTAGACAACGCGATGCTATGGTCACTTTCTACTCTGCCTATCTCGCAATCCACATTTAATACTATCTTAGCTAATTGGATAAATCAGCTAGAGATTTTTAATTACTTACGTGGAGTCTTAGCTTCGGGAAGCTGATCTGGTAACTCTACAGAGGGATTTCCAGAAGAAATATTTCAGGTCGTTGGACATGAAATCCTGATGGATTGGTTCCCATTGAATAGGTATTTTTTCTTAAAAGTTCTTGGCACTTTAAATATACTTCTTTAAGATTAAATCCAGAATCTACTAATGATTGAACTTGATCTGAATTGAGCTCTGATTCGTGCAATTCAATTTTTTCATTTATGGTTTTTAATAAATCAGATATTCTTTCTAAAGTTGACTTAAGCTCTTGACTAGTTGAGGGATACCCATTTACCCAAATAGGAAAAAAGATGTCACCTGCTTTTGCGCATAGCGCCCGGCAATCCTTTGCAGAAAATATTTTTGGTGCTGCTAAAGATAAAGCTTTAGCCTTTACTATTTCCTCCTCATCATCACTATCGCTTACAATATCTTCTACATCTGTTGTTTGATGTTTGGAATCTGTTTCTGAAGAATTTTTATTATTTAAAAATACAGATAAGTCTAATGCACTTTTTAATTCTTCTTCATCATCGCTTGCAACCTCATCCTCTATATCTGCTGGTTTTGATGTTAATTCTTGATTAATATTAAAGACAGCAAAGGAATGGTTGTTGCTTTCGCTAGTACTCGTAGTGGATGAACTTACAGCGGATGAAGTTGTTGATCGCGCTAATGTACTTAAATTTTGGGTCTCTACTATTTCCTTTAAGGTATTAAGTTCTCTAGATTGTTCGAGAGTAAGTATACGGTTTTTGCACTTAATTTCTAGTTGGTCAAGTAATTCTAGCAGTTCTACTGAAGTTTTACTGCCCACTGCGTCTATAATAGGTGATATTAGAGCTTTCCACTCGTTAGAGTCTATTAAAGTTTTCTTTATTTTTGTGTCTTTTATCTCAGTTTCTTCCACTGGGGGAGGAACTTGCAGATGAGCAGGAGCCGTGGCTCCCTTTTGGTAAAGTTCCTGATCGGTTGCCATTTTTTTGAGCAGATCTTGAACCGGACCCAGTTGCATGTCGAGTTTATATTTTGTAATTCTCTCTAGAAAATTTGCTTGAAGGAGCTTCAAATAGGGGAGGCGTTGATCCCGAGGTATTTCTTTAAGGTTGCTTATATTCTGTAAATAAATTTGTTTCAATTCTTCAATTATTTGGAGTTGAATCTTCGCCTTTACTTCGTCACAATATTCACGAAAAGGCTTTAGTGTAGGCTCTAAGATGTCTAAATTGACTCCTAAGCCCAGGATTGAATCAGGTAATTGCGATTCCAGCTTCGCTAATTGTTCGTAGATTGCTATTGATGAGGATGCTGATTCTACTAAAGCATTAATTTGTTCTTTGGCATTTAGAAGGATTTCATTCAACTTTTCCAATGTTTGTGCTAGGGGGGTTATTTCTGAAGTTGCTTGAGCCATGGCTGCAATACCTATGTTGATAAGGATAATTAGATTACAAGATTCTAATACATTTTCTCATACCTTGCTAAATTATTTTTATAGTCACTTGCAAAGACGCATCAAAAATAGGAACTTGACCTTTTAACACTCCGAATTTTGCTTCTGCCAAAAATTAGCTTCTTCCAAAGCATTTTTAAATTTCGGTAATTTCTTAAGTTTGTTCATAAATACCTCGTTCCTGTTTGCTCATATCACGTGCAGAAATGATTCTGATCAATTTTTTCCTGATAGTAAATGCAATAAATAATTGACGACCCGCATCTGTCACCCCAAGTAGCTACATACGCTTCTCTAAGACAGAATGCTTAACATCTTCAAAAAGTATTTAGCTAGGAATTTCCAACACTATTTTTCCTCGGACATGACCCGACTCAACAGCCTGATGCGCTTTAGCCGCCTCAGTTAAAGGAAATACCGATTGAATAAAGGGTTTAAGAGTGCCTTGCGCCAACAACTTAGCAATCTCTGTGAGTTGTTGAGAATTCGGCAGGGCAAAAACTGTCTTTCCTTCTATACCGTGCGTGTTTGCTGCCTTAATACCTTCAAAATCGATCATCGTGACAACGATGCCACCTTTTTTAACGAGTTGAAAAGATTTCTGCAAAACTTCTCCACCGATTGTATCAATCACCACATCGACTGGCTTTACGGCTTTTTCAAGAGGTGTTTTTGTATAATCTACATATTCATCAACGCCAATTTGGTTGAGAAATTCTGCATTTTTGGCAGAGGCCGTGCCGATCACATAAGCACCTTTCCATTTAGCTAATTGCACAGCTAGATGACCGACACCACCCGCTGCCGCTTGAATTAATACGCGCTGTCCTTCCGATATTTTAGCCACATCAAATAAAGTTTGCCAAGCTGTGATCGCGTTCATTGAGGCAGCGGAAGCTTCATGGTGACTGATTGCAGCAGGCTTAAGTACCGCCTCTTCTGCTTTAATTACATTATACTCTGCATAAGAACTGCCGACACGAAGTGCGTTAGGATAGGAAAATATTGCATCGCCTATTTTAAATTGCGTGACATGCTTGCCAATTGCCACTACTACGCCAGATAATTCCCAACCTAAAATAATCGGTAAAGTATAATAATCTTTTTTGTACCAACCTTCACGCACATGGATATCAAATGGACTGACACCGGCGCTGTGTACGCGAACTAATAATTCATCATCCCCAAAATTTGGTACTGGTACTTCTGCGTATTCAAGCACCTCGCTACCGCCATATCTTTTAAAAATTACTGCCTGCATGTGATTAGGATTTGACATATAACACCCTCTTAATAAAGATTATCCAATAAACTGGCATCATAAGGACGCAGTTCATTCTGATGATAAATACGTTGCACCAGATCAGGATTAGCAATAAATGCTCTGCCAAAAGCCACGCAATCGAATGCCGAATTGGATATAGCATCGATAGCAGTGCTGGGTGTATAACCACCACAACCAATCAACGTGCCCTGATAATGTGAACGTAGAAACTGGCTCATGGTCATTTGATTTAATTCAGCAAATGTTTTGCTATCATCGAAGTTCCCTGTGTGTAGATAAGCGATTGGGTATTTATTCAGCTGCATTAATAAATATTGAAAGACCTGCGCGTCTTTTATATCGCCGATGATTTGATTTAGATAAGCGCCGGGTGAGAGTCTAAGTCCCACACGTTCATACCCTAGCGTTTCACCGCAGGCTTTTACCACTTCCAATGCGAAACGCGTCATGTTTTCAGGCGTGCCACCATAATCGTCTTCGCGTTGATTTGTGTGATAATGCAGAAATTGATCAATGAGATACCCATTGGCACCATGAATTTCAACACCGTCAAAACCTGCGGAGATGGCATTGCGTGCAGCATCGGCATAAGCATCAATTAAATGTTTGATTTCTTCTTGTGTCACCGCGCGAGACTGTCCATAGGTTAGATTTTCTGTGCGATAGACTTTACCTACCATTGTGCTTGCCGAAGGTCCAATAGGTAATTCGCCCCGCAAAAAAGCAGGATGTGAGACGCGACCAACATGCCAGATTTGCAAAAAAATTAATCCATTTTTTTGATGTACTTTATCTGTCACTTTCTGCCAATGCTGAATTTGAGTTTTATTGAAAATACCGGGTACATTAAAGCATCCTAACGCACCAGGGCTTATGACCGTGCCTTCAGTGATAATGAGCCCAGCATCGGCTCGCCTAGCGTAATAATCAGCCATTTCTGGCGTGCTCACCAACTCCGCAGAAGCTTTGGCACGAGTCATTGGCGCCATGATAATTTTATTTTTTAGTGTGAATAAATGATTGAGTCGGTATTCTTGAAATAATGTTGAATGATTCATGATTTTCCTAATTTAGATATTGCAAAATTACGATTAATTTACAGAAAAACTATAGTTCTATAGGGTACTCTCAGAGTTATTGAATAAAATCTAGTTCCATTGCCGCTTAGAAATAAGAGGTGTCGGCCTAAGACTGCAGAGAAATTTAAGAAGCTTAGAAGCACTTCAAGCACTTGACGCCTAGTTATTATATCGTATTTTTCCGAAATATCAATGGGAAATTCTCTCTTTTTTAGTCTGTCATTTTAGTAAGCGTACAGGGCAATCATATTAAAAGGATTAAGTTAAGATTAGATTCGGCGATTACTATGAGTAAACGAAAGGTAACGACTAGAATTCGTTCATCAATGCATCAAACCCGCAATTCTTTACGCATATAAATCCGATCAAATCCCAATAAATAATCCTTAATCGTAGCAATAGGATAGAAACCGTGTTTTTCATAAAATCCTTGCGATTGAAAAGTATAAGTGTCGACATAGAGTTTTGATATACTTTTATTTCTAGGGGCATTTTCAATCTTCTGCAGGAGCTTTAGACCAATTCCTTGTTTGCGATAGGCCATAGCTACCCAAAGCACATCAATGTAAAGTGCATCACTATGCTCCCAAATTAATGCCCCACCAATAATTCTCTGCTGCTGATCTTTAACATAGATGCTCCAGTGTTTTGCAGTTTCTTGAATAACTTGCTTATTGAAATGGATAATTCCTTGACGAATAACTGCATCGTCTTCAGCTTTGGGATCATAATCAATTACATAGGTTAAAGTCGTTGCTAGTTGTGATTCTTGTGTTTTTAATTTGGTATCGAAAGTAAAAACCATACGATACGGCTGCGCCTGATTAGGTCTAACGTGTTTTTTTTCACAACGATATTTATCATGCATATATGCAGCAATAGTTTTTTGCCAAAAAACAAATGCGCTGCGATTTTCGGGAATGACTGTGATCTCCCACAATCCTGGATGTTGATCAAAAATCGCATGCGCAACAAAGCTTCCCACACCTTTGCCCTGAAATTTAGCCAAAATAAAAAATTCGTTCATATTCCAATCGGCATTAATTACGCATGAGCCCTTTTGATTTAATAAAACAAATCCGGCTAACTCATCATTGACGCGTATTAAATAGGCACGGCGCGTCGTCTCTTTAAAATAACTTAATAAATCAAAACATGCATATAGACCATCGGCAGGGATAGTCCAATCGGCTGAGATAAAACCACATTGCCGCGAAAGATCATAAACATAAAACCTTGCCATGTTTTGTATAACTGGATAATCTGGCAAGCTAGCGGATGTTATTTGAATATTCTGCTTCATAATTGTTTCGACATTAGATCTGTGTTTGAACCTCTGAGGCAATGCCAATGATCTCCAATGACTCTATTCCCATCACTGCCATCATTGATCCTAAAGTCTTAGCCATACCGATACAAGAATGCGGTGATGGCATGATGGATTTAACACAACAAAAAAACCTACTGTTCGGGGAATCCCCTGAAATACCAAATAATCAGGATTATACCAAATTGCGCATCGCAGTTTACGAAAAATTACTAATTGCCCAACAATCTTTACCTAATGACCTAAAATTTTGCCTCTATGAAGGCTATCGAAGTTTGCAATTACAAGAACAGTTATTTAATCAACGTTATCAAATGCTCAAGCAACGCCATCCCGACCTTGAACACCCACAGCTTTTTCAAGCAACCACCCGCATGGTTTCACCAACGATTAATTTAGATGGCTCTACAAATATACCGCCCCACGCCACCGGCGGCGCTTTTGATATTTATTTAGTTGATATGGCTGGCGAAATCGTCGATATGGGTATTCGCGCTGCTGACTGGATGCAGGACTATGATGGCTCCCTATCGAAAACTGATTCTTTAATCATTTCTGATCAGGCAAAGCATTACCGCGCCATCATGAGCCAGGCACTGAATGCCGTTGGTTTTGTCAATTACCCTTGGGAATACTGGCATTGGTCTTATGGTGATCGTTATTGGGCACATCAGCTTAAGAGGCCTTATGCTTTATATGGAGCCGTTTCTTGGTGAAAACACCAGTAAATTCCGGAGGTGAAGTCTGGAATTTACTGGTATTTTGAGCGTTGTCCTGGTAATATTTATTAATTTTTAGCAGGATAATAGCTTTATGATCTATAGAAACCTCTTTAACAAGGCTAATCAGCTATTAGAGCAATTCCCCGTCATAGTGCTTCTAGGAGCGCGTCAAGTCGGCAAAACCACCTTAGCCAGACAAATTAGACCCAATTGGCGTTATTTAGATCTAGAAAATCCTAATGACTTTGAGTTACTCACCAGAGACCCGGTTTTCTTCTTTAAGCAATTTCCTGAAAATATTATCATTGATGAAGCTCAGGAATTTCCTGGTTTATTTGCCGTTTTACGTGGGGTCATTGATCAAAATCGACAAACCAAAGGTCGTTTTATTTTAACCGGCTCAAGCAGCCTTGAGTTATTGACAGGCATCTCAGAATCACTTGCCGGCAGAATAGCTATCCTGAAATTAGGCACACTTAAAGCTAATGAGCTTTACCAACAACCTTTAAGCGATTTCTATAAATTATTTAGCCAAAAATTAAACCCTGACAATCTACCTAAAGGCAAACCGCTTCTGACTTTAGCTGAAATGCAAAAAATCTGGTTGCGCGGCGGCTATCCTGAACCTATATTAAATTATAACAATCATTATTACACTGAATGGATGGCTAATTATCGAGATACTTACATTAACCGAGATATTGCTAAATTATTTCCGCATCTTAATAAAAGTGCTTATCAACGTTTTCTGCAGATGCTCTGCCAACTGTCAGGAACTATGATTAATAAAAGCCAAATTGGCCGCAGCATAGAAGTCAGTGAAAAAACCATTAGCGAATATTTAAATATCGTCGCTGGTACTTTTTTATGGCAGCCCATCACCAGTTATGAAAAAGATCTGAGCAAATCCATAGTTAAAATGCCAAAAGGTTATTTTACCGATAATGGTCTTCAGCATTTTCTGTTAAAAATTCACGATCAAGATGATTTATATCATCATCCTAAAGTCGGCTCTTCATTTGAAGGGTTTGTGATAGAAGAATTATATAAAGGTTTACAAGCATTAGCCATTACTAACTGGGAGTTTCATTTTTACAGAACCCGCAACCAGGCTGAAATTGATTTAATTATTGATGGAAATTTCGGTGTACTACCGATTGAAATCAAACAAGGTAGTCAAGTCGCAAGACGCGAACTGATGACATTAACTCGATTTATTGAAGAGCAAAATCTGCCATTTGGTCTTTTAATTAACCAGGCCGAAGAAGCTTTGTGGCTGACTCCTAGAATCTATCAATTACCTATTAACTGGTTATAATTGGAGCAACCTAATTTGCCTAGGCTCACTGCTTTATAACTTCTGCTATCGCATTTATCTCTAGCAAGGCATCATAATGCAGTGCACAGCCGCAAGGAATTACTGTGCGTGCTGGCTTGTGCGCGCCGAGAATAGTTTGATAGACGCGATTAATCTCGCCCCAAAGCGCTAAATCCGCAACAAATATTTGCACACTGACTAAGTGATTCATATCAGAATCAGATGCTTGTAAAATAGCGGCGAGATTTTTAAAAACTTGTTCGGTTTGAGCAATAATTCCTTCGGGAATAAACTGATCTTTATTCGGCGTAAGAGGCAAAATACCCGAAACAAATACCAAACCTTGAGAAACGACCGCTTGTGAATAATGGCCGGCAGGCAGCGGGGCATTCACGGTTTCAATTAATTTCATGCGAGACTCCTTAAAAAAGAACAAAAAGAATTTAAATCAACATTACCTCCGCTTAAAATAACCCCTACTCTAGCGCCTTTAATATCTACTGTTTGGTTAAAAACTGCAGCCGCACCAAGACAACCGGTTGGTTCAACCAGTATTTTCATGCGTTCAGCAAAAAAACGCATTTGTTCACAAAGCGCTGTATCGCTAACTGTAACAATGTTTTTGACATGCGCAAGCAAAATAGGCAACACCAATTTGCCAATAAATTGCGTTTGTGCGCCATCGGCAATGGTATTCGGCACTGGGATGCTGATGATTTTTTTGCTTAAGAAGGATTGTTGTGCATCATTGCCTGTTTCAGGTTCTACGCCTATCACCTGACAATTTGGCGATAACTGCGCTGCAGAAATCGTCGAACCTGAAATTAGCCCACCTCCACCTATTGGAACAAATAAATAATCAAGTCCACCTACTTCTTCAAATAATTCTTTTGCGGCAGTTCCTTGACCTGCGATCACATCTTGATGATCGTAAGGTGGAATTAATTCTAGCCCACGGCTATTGACCAATTCTGCTGCAATGGCTTCACGATTTTCTCGTTGTCTATCATAGGTGATGATGTCTGCGCCATAACCTCTGGTAGCATTTAATTTGATGGTCGGTGCATCTTTGGGCATCACGATGGTGGCAGGGACATTGAGAAGACGCGCTGCCAATGCAATCGCTTGTGCATGGTTTCCTGATGAAAAGGCCACGACACCGCGTTGTTTTTGTGCTGGATTCAGGCGGCTAATGGCATTGTATGCACCACGAAATTTAAAGGCACCCACGCGTTGGAAGTTTTCACATTTGAAAAATAGCTTGGCGTTGACTTTTTCATCGGCCTGATGTGAAGTGAATACGGGGGTGCGATGCGCAATATGGTTTAATGTTTGCGCGGCTCTGGCAATATCATCATAATTGATAGGCAAATGGGTTGAGCTCATTAAAAAGACTCCGAATTAATGTGTAACTTTCTCGTAGGTAGTTACACAATTAATTACAAATTTATGTTTCTGTATCCTATTTTATTTTCCCAATGCCTGAAAAATCTTCTGCAAATCTGCCTCCAAAGAATGGGTTTCAATGGTTAATTTGGCAACTTGTGCATAGAGAGCATCCCGCTCAAGATGCAACTTGTTTAAAAAGGCTTTTCTGTTTTCTTCTGATAACAATGGGAAAGGTGGGAATGAACTTTGCGCCATGCGATCCAGCTGAGTCTGGGTGTCCACTTTTATATAAATTACATATTCCTGTGACAACAACTCTCTAATTTTTGGGCTTAAAATCACTGTATCATCGGTTGTAATCACCAGGTTTTCTTGCTTGGTATAATGAGATAATAAATCAGCTTGATATTGGAGAATCACTTCTTCACTCTGCTTACCCACCACATCATTAAGCGAACGACCCATATAACGTTCTAATCCTAGGTATATATCGATAAATTGCCAATCTAATTGATCGGCTACAGCTTTACCCAGTAAAGCTCGACCAGCGCCCATGTGGCCAACTAAAATAATACGTTTGGGTTTTTGCATAGCAATATCCTCGAAAAGATCAAACTCATGAAAGTAGAATTAACTCTTAAATACCAACCCCTCTTCGCCCTTGGTCACCACTATTTTATTTCCCGGCATAAATTTGCCAGATAAAATATCCTGCGCCAGTGGATTCTCCAAGTACTGTTGCACCGCCCGTTTTAACGGTCTTGCACCATAGACTGGGTCGTAACCGGCTGCAGCTAGAAAATCTAAGGCGCTGTCGGTCACTTCGAGGTGCAAATCTCTTTCCTTCAAGCGCTCTTCAACTCGCTTGATCTGCAGAGAAGTAATTCTGTGGATCTGGCTCTTATCCAGCAGATGGAATACAACCAACTCATCCACACGGTTGATAAATTCAGGACGGAAGTGTTGTGATACCACCTCTAACACGGCTTTTTTCATGGCCTCATAGGCACCGCCAGCCATTTCTTGGATCAAATGCGAACCGAGGTTAGATGTCATCACAATGACGGTATTGCGAAAATCTACGGTGCGACCTTGGCCATCAGTCAGACGGCCATCGTCCAATACCTGCAATAGCACGTTAAACACATCAGCATGGGCTTTTTCCACCTCATCCAATAGAATCAAGCTATAAGGCCGACGTCGCACCGCCTCAGTCAAATAGCCACCTTCTTCATAACCGACATAACCTGGCGGTGCACCAATCAAGCGCGCGACGGAATGCTTCTCCATAAATTCCGACATATCAATCCGCACCATGGCTTCTTCGGTATCAAATAAAAATTCGGCCAAGGCTTTGCACAACTCGGTTTTGCCGACACCCGTGGGTCCCAGAAATAAAAATGAACCAATGGGTCGATTGGGATCAGACAAGCCGGCGCGAGAACGGCGTATGGCGTCGGATACGACTTTGATCGCTTCATCTTGACCTATGACGCGCTGATGCAATAACTCTTCCATTTTTAGTAATTTTTCACGCTCACCTTCCAGCAATTTGCTGACAGGAATATGCGTCCATTTAGAAACGACTTCAGCAATTTCTTCAGCCGTGACTTTGTTGCGCAGCAAATGCGTTTCTTTTTTCTCAGCTTGCAAGGCAGAAGCCAGCTGTTTTTCTAATTCAGGAATGCGGCCATATTGCAATTCCGACATGCGCGTTAGATCGGAGGCGCGTCTTGCAGCCTCTAATTCGATACGTGCACGCTCCAAAGCTTCTTTGATCTGCTGGGCACCTTGCAGAGCAGCTTTTTCAGATTTCCACACTTCTTCTAAATCGGAATATTCTTTTTCCAGCTTTTTGATTTCATCTTCTAATTGCTGCAGACGTTTTTTACTGGCTTCATCCGTTTCTTTTTTTAAGGCTTCGCGTTCGATTTTGAGCTGAATCAAACGACGTTCTAATTTGTCCATCACTTCCGGTTTGGAATCTATTTCTAAGCGGATTTTACTGGCGGCTTCATCCATTAAATCGATGGCTTTATCCGGCAATTGGCGATCAGTGATATAACGATGCGAAAGCGTCACAGCAGCGACAATAGCCGGATCGGTAATTTCCACACCATGATGCAATTCATAGCGTTCTTTAAGGCCACGCAAAATGGCGATGGTATCTTCGACGCTAGGTTCATCTACTAATACTTTTTGGAAACGTCGCTCTAGCGCCGCATCTTTTTCGATATATTTACGGTATTCATCTAAGGTCGTAGCGCCAACGCAATGCAGCTCTCCTCGTGCCAAAGCCGGCTTTAACATATTACCCGCATCCATAGCGCCCTCGGCCTTGCCCGCGCCGACCATGGTGTGCAATTCATCGATAAATAAGATAATCTGTCCTTCTTGTTTGGCCAGATCTTTTAGTACGGCCTTTAAACGTTCTTCAAATTCACCGCGATATTTTGCGCCGGCGATTAGGGCACCCATATCGAGTGCTAAGACGCGTTTGTTTTTTAGTCCTTCAGGCACTTCACCATTGACGATACGCTGTGCCAGACCTTCGACAATGGCTGTTTTACCGACCCCAGGTTCACCAATTAAGACTGGATTATTTTTGGTGCGACGTTGCAGCACTTGGATAGTGCGGCGTATTTCATTATCACGACCAATCACGGGGTCTAGCTTGCCCTGTTCGGCACGGGCGGTTAGGTCTATGGTGTATTTTTCAAGCGCTTGGCGTTGTGACTCGGCTTCTGGATTATCGACTTTTTCACCACCGCGTAATTTATCAACGGACTTTTGCACGCCGTCTTTCGTGCCACCCACTTCGCGTAGGATGCGGCCTAACTCGCCTTTATCTTCAATAGCCGCCAGAATAAATAACTCAGAAGAAATATAGGCATCATTGCGTTCCTGAGCCAATTTATCCGCCACATTGAGCAAGCGATTTAAATCATTGGAAATATGTAGCTCACCACTGACGCCTTGCACCTTGGGTAGACGCGCCAAAGCGGCTTCTAAGCGGGTTTGCAATTGCTGGACGTTCACCCCGGCTTGGGCTAATAAATGCCGGGCGGTGCCACCGTCTTGCTCTAGCAATGCCAACATGAGGTGTAGGGGTTCTATGAACTGGTTATCTTGGCCGATGGCTTTTGATTGGGCTTCAGCTAAGGCGGTTTGTAATGGGGTAGTGAATTTATCAAAACGGGGCATAGGGGTCATCCTGTCAACTAATATAACTGGTAAATTGGGATGATCTCTGGTTTTTCAAGCTTTGAAGAACAAGCAGTTTGCCAAACTCAGCGCGCCCCCAGGGAAACTCATACCAACGAATAGTTGCTGCTTGGCAGGCTTTTCTGCGATAATTTTCTGGAATATGCCATTAACTGATTAAAAGGTTCATCCATTGTTTTAATGACAATATCAAATTCTTGCGGATTATCTTTATATTGCTCTTTTTTTAGCCTCTTAAAAATCCCATAAGCCATTTCTACTCCTCCGATCAATTTCAATACCTCTTCCGCTTCAGTACTTAAAATAAAATTTCCCTTCCTCTCATTTAGGAAAATAAAGATACAATCCATAATAAACTCATGGTCGCTTGGAAATATAGTCAATTCTTTAATAGCTTCTTTTAAGAATATAAAGCTGCGCTTACTTCTTTCAGCTTCGCATTCCTGACATAATGTCTTATATTGTTTTTTGAGCTCAGGAATTCTGCTGCGTTGCTGAATAATATCAGGATCTGAAGAGTCTGATTTTTGAATAATTTCTGCTACATCACCTAGAGAATCATCAGCATGTCGCAATGTTACCTTAGCCTGCTCTAAGGGTATAAAATATTTTTCCTTTAACTTTGCAATTCTTCCTTTACCCCATAAAGCTTTAAAATCAGCGTCTGTAAACTTTAATTTCGAAACTTTTTTTTCAGCTGGGTTTAGTTTAATTAATTGACCCACCTCGGCCAATATTTCACTAATTTCTTGCAATTGTTGCAGAATACCGTTTGTATCCTGTCCAGCTTTAAAAAATCTAATATTGGCTGTAGGAGACGCCGTTTGAAATTTGTTCCTACGTGCATCTAATTTTTCGTCATGATCTTTAGAAAAATCTAACTGGTTATAAAATATTTTTAAAGTCTCAATAAGGACTTGCATTTTCTTAAAATCATCTCTTGATCTATTTTTACTTTCTTGGTTTACAAACGCATTAGCTTGCAACACCTTATCTATCACTTTAAGCAGGTCATAAATAAATTGGTGGGCTATCTCAAATTCACAAGAATTTTTTACAAAGAGTGTCAAGCATGCTGCAGCCACATGAAAGTCTAATTGAGTAATTTTTTCCGCAGCTTCCTCTAAGATATGATAAGCTTGCCAAAGTCCCGTCTCATTTCTAATCAACAACAAATCATCACAGTACTTTTGTAACTCTAGAATTTTTTGAAGTAATATCGGGGATGCCAGAGCACCCACTTTGTTTTCATAGAGTGGTAAAAATTCTCCTACTATTGCTATTTCGGGCTTTGCTCTTTCTAGCGCTTCATAATATTTCAATTGCAATTCCATAAAGAGCGTACTTTCAAATCGCGCTTGGAATTTTTCATCGACAATTCTTGCTTTTTCTTCAGGAAAAAGGCCTTCCTCAATCAATCTTTGTATCGCACTTAATTGATCTTCAGCATCTTCCCAATTGGCTTGACCTTTAATAAATCTTTCTGAATCACAAGGCAAATCAAGGACAGGTCTAGATTTTTTTTCTTGGGACATATACTAAATAATACTCAACGACGTCTTTTTAAATCGACCACATAAAAAATCAATCCAACCACTAATAGGAAAATACCCCACCACAATGAAGGGTTTAACTGATATAGCACTGTTTGGGTATCGGGTTTAAACAGATAATAAACACCGGCACCGGCGATAATAATTCCGTAAATCATTAAAATAAAGCCGACAAATGACCAGATACTTAACTGCAGTTTGTTGGTAGTTGGCATTTTATATCCTCTTTCGTAGACCCCATTGGTTCGCATTACCAAAAGACAACGTTTAATACAATCAGCACTATGAATGATATCCCAGCCCACACTGCCGGTTTTTTATGCCAGGGTAAGGCTTCTGTCACTACTTCTCTAGGTGCACCTAGTACCAATCCTTTAATTGAGTCAAGCGGCTGCGGTGCTGTCAAAAGACTGATGATAATTGTTAATACAAAGGTAATGACCCAAGCCCAGATAGCTCGCCAAAAATCTGCAGCCATTGGGCTGGCAACCGCCGAAATGGTGAAATCAGCGGCAGACATCAGATTAAATTTCACCAATAAAAACATCACGGCTGAAACCACCATGCCGATCAGCAATCCCCAAAAAGCACCGGTGCCATTGGCACGTTTCCAAAACATCCCCAGCAGAATCGTGGCAAATAATGGCGCATTGACGATAGAAAATAACGCCTGCATGTATTCCATGATGGTGGGCATATCCATAGCCCAATATGCCGTCATAATGCTGATAAACATGCCTGCTAGCGTTGCCAGCCGTCCTATCCAAACATAATGCGTATCACTGCCATTTTGCACCCAATGCGCACGGTAAATATCATAGGTGAATACGGTATTGAAGGCGCTGATATTACCCGCTTGTCCAGACATAAAACCCGCCAACAACGCCGTAATTCCTAAACCCAACAAACCCGGCGGATAATAACGTTCTATGAGTACTAATAATGCTTCATCCGGGCGTTCTAGTGCATCGATATTATGTAACTTGACCAAAGCTAAAACGATTAAACCGGCAGTAACAACGATCAGTGGCACTGCCATTTTAAAGAAAGAAGCTAAAATCGGCGTTAATTGTGCTGTACGCAGATCTTTGGCCGAAAAAGCCCGCTGTACCACAAGAAAATCCGTCGTCCAATAACCAAAAGCCAAGACAAATCCCAATCCCATCGCCATGCCAAACCAATCGATAAACATGGGATTATTATGGGCACTGCCAGTATTTGCCCATAAATGCACAAAACCGGAGGGAATGCGTTCAGCAACGGCATGCCAACCGCCCGTCTCAATCACACCCAAGATAACAGCTAAAAACAATCCGCCCCAAATCAGAAAAAACTGCACCACCTCGGAAAAAATCGCTGAAGTTAATCCACCCAAGGCCACATAAATCGCCACCGTCAATGCGGAAATCCACATGCACGCAGAAATATTCCAGCCCAAAAAAATATGCAATACCAAGGCCATGGCATATAAATTGATACCGCTCACTAACAGGGTCATAATGGCAAATGCGATGGCATTTAACGTGCGAGTGGATTCGTTATAACGGAATTTGAGATAGGAAGGCACGGAGTAAATACCGCTGTGGTAGTAAAAAGGCATCATGTATAGTCCTAAAAACAACATCGCGGGAATGGCACCAATGAGGTAGAAATGCGCTGTGAGTATGCCGTATTGATAGGATTGTCCAGCCATGCCTAATAATTCTAGCGCACCTAAGTTGGCACTCAGGAAAGCCAGGCCAGCGACCCAGGAGGAATTTTTTCTTCCGGCCATAAAGAAATCATTGGCGCTCTGGGTGTGTTTTTTTACGTAGAAACCAATGCCAAGTACGAATAGGAAATAAATGAGGATAATGAGCCAATCAATGAAACTTAGGTGTGAGGTTGGCATGGGTTCTCCAGTGGCGGTTTTATTTTTTTGGTAACTGCGTCTAAAAGCTGCCGTATTGTCTCATATGAACCTGAAAATGCAATAAATTTGCAGAGATAATCAGGGAATACAGCCAAATTTCCTATATTTCACAAATTGCTTCACTCTGATATAATTTCATTTAGCAAATCTCCAAAAACCTATTTAGTGTAATGAAGCTATGTCAGATAAAAAAAACCACGAAACCTCGCAAACCTATGCACAATTGGCTTCTCTCTCTAAACCTTCTCTGCCAGAATTTTCCACCACCACTTCAAAACTTGACCAGGATACATTACTCGCCACTACGAATTTGGATACAACATCCAAAGAATTGAAAAAGAAATCTACGCAACTAGTTTTTGAAGATATAGACACTGATATAAAACTGGAAACTGAATTAACGTCCAATGAAGATTATGATTTAGATTTTGATTCTAATTTTGATTTTGATTATGGTTTGGAAAATGAAGCAATCTATAAAAAATGGGTAGAATTACGTAAAACCAGCGAAGAAATAGATAATTTAGAACAAGCAGAAGCTTTTGAGAAAAAAACAAAAAAATATGATAGCTTCAACATTAAGGGTTGTCTTTATGACGAACAACTGGAGGATTTAATTTACAAGCTGAATGTTTTCGTTACCAAAAAGAATTCACTGCTTAAAGATGCTTTTGCAATGGCAGAAAAAATTCTCCCTCTTCTTCAAAACCATTTAAGCAGACCTGAAATTCCTTCTCAAGTGTACCACAATTATGCTCTAAGTTTTCTGGCTATTACACAGACCAGGATTACTACATTTCATCAATTAGCCTTAGAATATCATGATGAATTTATCAGAGAACCTAATTTAACACATACCCACTATTGTGAGGTACTACATCGACTCGTTGAATTTACTATACAATCTTTCAAAGATCTTAAACTCCTCGAAAAAACTAAAGAACTTTACCAACACTGTGTGATTCAATTGCTTCTAAGCAATATTACTATATTACATGTGCATAACAAAAATATTAAAACACTGTGTGAATCAAAGTTATCTTTAGTCAATCGGGAATCAGGGAGACCAAGCTTTCTGTTACTTAAGAAAAATTTAGATAACAATATACAAGAATATTATCTTAACATACTAAAATTAATTCCTAGCTATGCTTTCGAGAAACTTAGTTTATATTTAGAAATTGTTCTTTATTTATCTCCACAAAATATTTCAAAAGAATTTAATGAGCAGACAAAAGAAGCCAGAGAATTTCACAAGGAAAACAAGCCAAAAAGAGTATTAGATTTGTTTAAAACAGCAACCGATCAGTTAGATTCAGATTTTGGCGCAGCAGTCCATAACTTTAAAATAACTATTAGATTTTTAAAACACATTAAACCTGAAGAAATTTTTTTTAATCTCATCTCTCCCCTAGTGGCAAAAGTTCAAGTCCACATAGAGCAACTAACAGATCGCTTAACGTTTTTATACAAAAAAATCCATGATAAAGGACCATCAAAGCTACAACTAAAAAATGATCTTGAGAAAATATCTATTTTATCTAAGGTCTTGATGGAAATTATCAATCTCGTACTTAGGCTTAAAAAAACACAAGACTACAATAAAATAATTTTTTGCGTCGAGTGTTGTCAGGCGAGGGTGAATCAAATCCGTGGCTGCTTTGAACAATTACACGGGCGTAGCAATGAAAAATTTTTAAAATCGGCTTATGAATCCCTGTTAAAATTAACTAGAAAAAATCAAGAAGCAATGACGCTTTTTTCTCTGGCAGAAACTTGCATGGCGTTAGGTAATTTTTCAGCGGCGTCTGCCGCCTGCCAGGAGAGCATTACTCAATTACACAAAGAACATAAAACAAAAACCACAGAACACCTTGATTTATTTAATGCTTTTAAGTCACTAAATGCCCAACTTACAACGCTGAGTCAAATTCAAACGTCTTACACACAATTAACAAAAAAAATAAATCTATTTTCTGCACAAATCGATGATAAATTAAAGAAATTAAAGGAATCTAAAGATAAACCCAAAGCTAATTCATTGGATTTTACAACATCACCACTCAGAACCTATCAAGAAAAATTAAATAAATTGGAGCAGTCAATATCGCAATATATCTCAACGCATGATGAAATTGATCCAGCAAAAAAATTGGCCGAAAATATCAGAAAAACACAAAAGGATATGCAGGATTTATCTGATAGAGTAGCACATGAAAAGCAGTTATTAACCCCAACCAATACACCACCCAAACCATCTATCCCTGAGACTGGCACAACTCCAACCATTGATAATTCTGTTCCTCAAGAACCCACCAGCCTTGAAGTACCCACAAAAACTTATAAATATCCTAAAAAAAAGCGGAGCACAAAACCACGGTTGAATAAAAACAATAAAACCGAACGAAAAAACAAAACAAAAAACACAGGATCAAGGAAAAAGCCAACTGCAGATACTAGCTTATCTGCAGATAATTTACCGAGCGATGACGTCAAAAATCAAAAAAATTCTGTGGAAAATACTACCAATGTATCTGAGGAAGCTTCCACTTCGAACCAAGAAAGTACGCCACCTCCATCTTTAAAATCTACAGATATCAATAGCAAAGCTATTTTGATAGACGATGCGCTAGAAAAATCAAAAAACCTAGCACCGCCTAAAGAAAGTACCAATCCTAAAGAAGATGCAAAAGCAGATCAATCCTTAACAGCAGAATCTAAAGCCCCGCCTGCAACCATTCCCATGCGCAAATCTATACCTGCTGAATTTACTGAGGATGCCATTCAAAGTGTACTTAGCCCCGAGAAAAAAGCAACATTGATTAGATTAATTACGCTAAAAAATGACTCAGATGTTAAAAAGCATGAAATTAACCTGCAATTACGCGGCTCGTTTATTATTTCTTGTGCCAGCGTATTTTTAATGGAGAAGCTATATATTTCTAGCGACATTGATTCAGCCTTTTTAACGTCTCAAGAAAATTTAACACAATTTGTGAGAATAGCTACTAACAAAAAGTATGGTTATTTAATTGTTTTTCAGCAAGGCAACTGTGTGGGGTTGAAGCACAGTAAAGATAAACTATCAGATATTCAAGGTGCAACACCAGACTATGTACCTAACTATAACCCTTTTATACTCACGCGTTTTCCTATGGACATTCAACTCAAAGATGGTAAATTGCATTTTGCATTATCTAGGAACGTCAGAAAAGCATTGGAGTTTTGCTTGTTGAATGGAATTTTTCCAGCCGAACTAGCACCACCAAACCGATCAAAAAATATCATGCATTATTTTCCACGTCTGATAAAATATACTATTAATTTCAAAGATATATTAAACATAGTTTTTAATGAACAAGACAAGGATTCTAATAAATTTACGCGGATAAAACCTGAAACCGTTTTTAACTATTTTAAACAATATTTTCGTGATCTTTTTGCTCAAAATGATGATTATTACATAAAGCATCATTTTTCTAGTTTGATTAAAATGATACAGATGGGAATTTTTGCCACCGCAGCTGCAACTGTTTACCTCACCCATCTTAATGAAGCCTACCTGTTACGCGATAAAGCCAGTAAAGACTCTACTCCGACGAGCCTGGAAGCTGCAAAAAATACGACGGCTATCCTTCAAACTTATTTTGATAGAAATCCAACGCGGGCACCCATTTTGCAACAAATAATGCGGCATTTATCTCGATTCAATTTAGAAGTTTTAGCCAGTGAAACGGAGAAAGCTCGGCTGATTGATGGTCTAGAAAAGCTATTTAATTTTTCATTTGAAAATTTACATCAGAAAAAAATTTTATTTCTTAGTTCTTCCTCAAACCCCAAAATTCAGCAACCATCTAACAATGAGCAAACAACACCACAGCCTACCAACCAGGAGTTAATATTGGGATAATATTTCTGCATAACACTCAGCACAGTATTCTGTTTCGGCTAAAAACCGAACAGGGCACCTGACGTGCCCTGTTGCAATCACTTTTTCGGGATAGCATACAAGGCTAACCTTCAACCCTGTCCATCCAATACCGCAGTATCGTCAACATAAGAAATTAAACTCACCCCAACAGCAGGAAAAGTTAAATCGAAGTGGCCGATGGTTGGCTTCAAAGCATTATCATTATTGCGCCAAAATATGCCTTTAACCAAATGAAATTGTGGGTTGCTAAAACTGACTGTCCGGTGCTCTTGATCCAGATTTACATCTACAGTCCCACCGCTTTCTGTAATTAGAGTACCCAGTTCACTGGGGCCTAAAATGCTCACGAAACAATGTGTCGTGGTTGCACCATTTAATCGCTGATTAATTAACTCATAGGAAAAATACCTGCCTGATTTAACATCAGCACTCGACCATACATCATATCTACCATTACACGTTAACAAACTCTCAACTCGCATATCGTTAGAATGAACCACCATGCCAATTTCACTTTCGGCATAAGCGCCAAGAACAAAGCATCCAAAAAATAATAGCAGAAATATTTTTTTCATTATTGTTATCCTGATAGTTTTGAGGGAATATAGAAATCACGATTAATGTGATTCCCGCTTTACAACATCACCACTACTCCCTACCAGGAAATCCAAATCAGCTCCCTGATCTGCCTGTGTGACATGATCGATATATAATTTCACATAGCCACGTTTAAAACCTAAATCTAATGGTTGCCAGCTAGCGCGGCGACTAGCCAATTCTTTATCTGTAACTTCTAACTGCAAACTACGTTTTTGAACATCGAGGCTAATCATATCGCCAGTTTTCACCAATGCCAAAGGACCACCAACAGCCGCTTCTGGACTGATATGCAGCACTACCGTGCCATAGGCAGTACCACTCATACGGGCATCGCTGATTCGCACCATATCGGTGCTACCTTGTTGCAATAACTTTTTGGGGATGGGCATGTTTCCAACTTCAGGCATACCGGGATAACCTTTAGGACCGCAATTTTTCAATACTAAAATGCTATCGCTGGTCACGGGTAAATCTGGATCGTCAATTTTCGCTTTTAGTTCTTCAATGGTTTCAAAAACATAAGCTGGACCGCGATGAGTTAATAAATGTTCAGACGCGGCAGAACGTTTAATGACAGCACCTTGTGGACAAAGATTACCGGTTAAAACCACGGTGGAACCGTGTTGATTCAATGGTTTTGTGCGAGAAAAAATCACTTCATCATTATAAATTTTAGCCCCTTTGACATTTTCGCCAAGGGTTTTGCCGGTGATGGTCAAAGCGTCACGATGCAACAAGTCTCCCAATTCTTCTATGACCGCAGGTAAACCACCGGCATAGAAAAAATCTTCCATTAAATATTGACCTGAGGGTTGTAAATTCACCAACAGCGGTACATCGCGCGTTAGGGTGTCAAAATCTGCTAGTGTCAATGGTATACCGGCGCGGCCAGCAATAGCCAAAAGATGCACGACGACGTTAGTTGAGCCGCCAATGGCCGCATTAACGCGGATGGTGTTTTCCAGAGATTTGCGTGTGATAATTTTGAGAATATTTAATTCTTCATACACCATTTCAACAATACGCTGCCCTGCTCTATGTGCTGATTGATAGCGGCGCGCATCGACTGCGGGAATTGCCGCTGAGCCGGTTAATTGTAGACCCATGGCTTCGGATAAATTAGTCATGGTCGACGCCGTACCCATGGTATTGCAGTGGCCGTGACTGCGCGACATACAGCCTTCAGCAGCAAAAAAATCCTGGGCACTCATCTCACCAGCACGAACCGCTTCGCTCAAACGCCAAACATCCGTGCCTGAACCTAAGTCTTTACCTTGATATTTACCATTTAACATCGGGCCGCCGCTAATGACTAGGCTGGGCAGGTTGACACTGGCAGCCCCCATAATTTGCGCTGGGGTGGTTTTGTCACATCCGCCTAATAAGACGACCCCATCGATGGGATAAGCGCGGATAGATTCTTCAACGTCCATGCTCATTAAATTGCGGAACAGCATGGCGGTGGGGCGCATTTGTGTTTCGCCTAGGGACATGGTGGGGAATTCTAAGGGGAAACCGCCGGCTTCCCAGACACCGCGTTTGACGGCTTCAGCGACTTCCCAGAGGTGGACATTGCAAGGGTTGAGTTCGGAAGCGCTATTGCAGATGCCAATGACGGGACGGCCGTCAAAGACATGATCGGGGAAGCCTTGGCTTTTCATCCAGGAGCGATGAATGAAACCGTCACGGTCGAGTTTGCCGTACCAATGACTGCTACGGAATTTTTTGGTTTTTTGGGTCATAGGGAGGGGCTCGCAATTTTTTGCTTTAAATGTGCTTAAAGGCATCAAACTTAATGGGTAGATATTTTGCTTGGGAAGATAATACTTTATGTGATGGGAGACTGCCAAGAATAACAAGTGAAAGCCGTAGCACTACCCCTTCCCTGATGGGCGCTTTGTTGAATAAATGAAGAGAGTTTCCTATGCCTAAGTGCAGTCCGCCTGAGATCCCGCGACTTGATCGCGGGATCTCAGACGGATAGCACTCAATAAAGATTGTCGCCCAATTTATTCAACAACCTCCTTGTGGGAAAAGGAAGTATAGATATTTAATCAGCTGCTACTTACCTGAAAACTATCACTTCTTCTGGCAAGAGTCGGCTTCTCCTCAGGTTTATCTATTGATTGTTTCCGCTGCGTAGCTACCGGAGAATTAAAAATAGACTGCTTCCGCTGTTGCACAGGCTTTGCCGGCGACCTTTTAAAACACGCAAAAACTGATTGCATAAAGGAAGGTTTCGCAACCGGTTTAGGTTTATCTTCATGAGCCTGACTAATAACTGGAGAAGTTTTTACAACTCTCTTCTTATCAGAGAATAGTTTATAGGTTACATCTTTAGCTTTGGTTTCAGCAGGAGCAACTGGCTCCAATGGAGGCTGTGCCATTGGCTTGGTTCTATCATTTCGGCGAAAGAAGCTCCAACATCCAGAAAAGAAAGCACCTGCTCTGGCGAAGAAACTTTGTTTAGGTGGAGGCGGCGCAACAGTCAGATCTAAAGTAACTTCTTCGCTTGAGCGTTTTTTATCCTCAAGATCACCTTTCAGTGTTGCTAATTCGTGAGCTACCTCACCTGTAGAAGTATAACCTACTGGCACAAAAGCATTATTTTTTTCTTGATAAACTAACTGCAAATTGCCAGAAACTTTTTTATCTTTACCCATACCACCAAGTGGCTTTTGCACATAATCACTCAACGTACATACTATATAAACTGAACCTTCCGATGTGCCAATTGTTACGTCATATTTTGTCGGTTGCAGGAAGTAACCGCGATTTTGAGCACAAACTGTGTTTATCGTCTTAGCCAGAGTTGTCCAAAGTTTTTGATCGAGAGAATTTAAAGCTTCTAAAGAAAAATCGACTTTCCAACGTTGGGATAAATACCCTCGAATCAATTCACACTCTTGTCTTTCAATAGCTTGCTTATCAGTTTTTTTCGGAGTATTTCTTCTCCGCTGTTCCAATTTTTGCAACTCTTTTTCTATTTTGGAAAATGCTAGAGAATCCTTCCCAAAAACCCCACGTGATACATCCTCAACAATTTTTCCTAGCTTTTCGCTGGCAGTCACCGTAACAAAACCTGTTTGCTCCCCTTGCTGCTCTTCATCAATAAATTGCAAATCTTTTGGATCTTTCAGTTTAAAGTGTCTGTGTTCGATTATGCTCATGGCTAGCTCCCCCTACGATATGCGTTATATTTCCTATTATAAAATACAATCATTAAGATTTTATTAATTAATCGCCTTATTCTACCAACTCTTCACGATATTTAATACAGGAGGAAATGCCACTCACTACCACAGCAAACCCACCTATAGCTAATAAAGCCATTGCCGTAGAAAAATCAATATCCTGATGCAGCCACCAACCTAGGCCGCCTAAAGACAAGCCTATGGCAATACCTATTAATTCATTTTTATAGACGCTAGAAAATTTAACTAAAGCGTTTATTCCTAGTTTTTCATATAACTTTTGATATTCGGGCCCGTCGGGGAGGTGGAAAGTCCAGCCGGTTTTGGGTGTCCATTGCATTTCTACTTCAAAGGGCTGCTCTAGCGGTATTAACTGAAATACCGCAGGAGGACCATTTTTACGTACACCCAAAGGTCCTTTGAACGTACAAATGATAAGCACCTGACCATTGCGTGTGGTTAAATTGATCTCTGGTTTACCCGAATTGATTAATTCGCGTTGTTTTCCATAGAAAATGGCTGCTTGTAGTAGATGGAAGCCAAATTTGATGACGCCTCGGGAATAGTTTTCCGATGTTTCTTTTAAGTTTTTTGCACGGTTATTGAACTCTGCGCTGGCCAAGGCGCTTAAAAAAAGTTCATTAAATTCATCAATACTGATAGTTATTCCCAACTCTTGAAAACTGCTAATAATGGCATGGGAGTATAAATCTCCTTTAAGTCCAATGGTTAAAATGTGTTGGAGATTTTCTTGGCTGAGTGTGGGAAATTTTTTTTGTAGCAACGTTTTTAAGGTTTGGAATATTCTATGTTCGATGATATTCGGGGTTTTGATTTTAAGCCAGGTGAGGAGATCACGTTTAAACATAGCCAATGGATCTGCTGGGTCTTTATCTTCTGGTGTATTGAGTTTTTTTAAATATTCTTGAGGGGATAGTGGAAGTATTTGAGATGCTGCACTACCGGTATTTGAGAGCTTTTTGCTGCTTCTTAATTTTGTTGTTATTTTTTTCATGCACAACTCCGGCAATTTTTCAATATAACTTGATGTTTTTGATTGTTTCATTTCTTCAAACCACGCTCTAGTACCCATTTATCAGACTGTTATAGTAATTGAAGTTTCTTAGGAAAATATTAATAAAGGAAGAAGTGGAGATTAAAGCTCTGTACTAGACAAAAAACGTCATTTACAAAAAAGCACTGTCATTCCCGCCTTCGCGCGGGAATGACAGTATTTTTTGTCTAGTACAGAGAAGCTAAGGTTATAGCTCATTAGAAGCCTCGACTAAGACCGAATCTTGCTGTAACAATTCCCAACCGGAATCTGGACGAAAACGCTCGCCATACTGTGCTTGTAAATTCTGCAGTTGTTCCACAATAACAGGAATGCCTTGATTCGCCGCATAATGCAATGGACCACCTCTGAAAGGTGCAAAGCCCGTACCAAAGATCATACCGGCATCTAACAGATCAGCATCGGCAACAATTTTTTCACGTAAACAGGCGACTGCTTCATTGAGTATACGCAGTATCAAACGATCACTGATGACGGCTGGGCTGATTGCAGCTTCGGTTACAGGCTGCTTGACCTTCTTACCATTGGCAAATTTATAAAAACCTTGACCGGATTTACGCCCCAATTCACCTTTAGCTACTTTTTGACGCAAACCTTCCGGTACCGCGCTACCGTACTGGCCTACCATAATTTCAGCAATTGCTAAGCACACATCCAAGCCCACTGTGTCAGCTAGCTCAACTGGGCCCATAGGCATACCGAATTTGACAGCGGCCGCATCGATATTAGCAGCGGGGATACCTTCTTCCAACATAAGCATAGCTTCTAATAAATACGGTAATAATATGCGATTCACTAAAAACCCTGGGTGGCTTTTTACCGGCAACGGCAAGCGATCAATGCTGCGCACAAAAGCAATGGCTTTATCTGCCATAGCGGGGTCGGTTTTATCACCGGTGACGATTTCTACCAATTGCATCATAGCGACGGGATTGAAGAAATGGATACCTACCAGGCGTTCAGGATTTTTCAGCACTTGATTTAATTCATCTAATGGCAAGCTGGAAGTGTTGGTGGCCAAAATCGCTTCGGGTTTCAACTGTGGTTCTATGGCCTGGTACAGGGCTTGTTTGATTTGTAAATTTTCTGAAATGGCTTCTATGACGACATCGGCATTGCGGACGCCTTGACCGGTCAGATCTGGGTTAAAGCGATCCATGGCGGCTTGCACTAAACGTGGCAATTTAAGTTTTTTTGAAAATAATTCATGTGCGCGTTTAATGGCTGGCGCAATTAACTCCGGGGTGCGATCTTGCAAGGTGACACGCATACCGCGCAATGCACACCAGGCGGCAATATCACCACCCATTGTGCCTGCGCCTATCACATGCACATGCTGGGCTTTAAAGCGCACGTCTTTGGCTAAACCTTTCAACCGGGTCTGTAGAAAAAATACCCGTACTAGATTGCGGCTGGTGGGTGTCATCATTAAATGGGCAATGGATTTAGCCTCATTTTCCATAGCTCGTTTGCCATAAGGACCGTCTTTGACCCAGTTTTTAACAATGGCATAGGGTGCAGGATAATGTTCAGGATTTACTTTCTCGGCTAATTTTTTATCTAGCATCTTTGCAACTAAAGGTCTGACCCAGCCATAGCTGGCCATTTCTTGTAGTAGTGATGGGCGATGTTTAGGGGGTTTATTTAATATATAATAACGTGCTGCCCGCGCTAATTGACGCGTGGGAACGGCGGCATCTACCAAACCCAGTTTGGCGGCTGTTCTGGCAGATACGGAGCGGCCGGATAAATTCAAATCCATAGCTGGGAATGCCCCGATCAAGCGGGGCAGGCGCACAGTGCCGCCCCACCCAGGATGCAAACCTAATTTCACTTCTGGAGCGCCTAATAATGTCTTAGGACCTTCGTCGGCGATACGGTAACGACAAGCCAGTACGAGTTCCAAACCGCCACCCAGACAAAAGCCTTCAATCATGGCAACGGTGGGAATTTTCAAGGCTTCGAGTTTATCAAATACGAGTTGCGCCTGGCGAATTAATTCGAAGGCTTCGGTTTCTGTTTGTAACTTCACAAATTGTTCGATATCAGCGCCAGCAATAAAACCAGATGATTTGGCAGAAGAAATAACCACACCGACGAGTTGTGGATCTTCTGCTATGCTCTTTAGTATCTCATCAAACTCTTGAATAACTTCCTGGTTTAAGGAATTGACAGCGGAATCCTTTCTATCGATGCTGAGCCATAGGATATGGTCTTCGTCGATATGCAATTTCCAGTTTTGATAGGTTGTTGAAAGCATATTTTAATCCCTTTTGTATAGTTCAATAATTTTTCTTCTTACAGCCATGGCTGTAAGAAGATGTATTGAGTTTTAAACTCTTTCCAGCAGCATGGCTCCGCCCTGGCCACCACCGATGCATAAAGTGGCAATTCCGCGCTTAGCATTTTTGCGCTTTAGCACATCTAGAAGGTGCAGTACTATTCTAGCGCCGCTTGCACCTACCGGATGGCCTAATGCAATGGCACCGCCATCTATGTTCAGGCGTTCCTGGTCTATTTTGCCTAACGCATCGGTAAGACCTAGATTTTTGCGGCAGAAATCAACATCTTCCCAAGCGGCAAGACAAGCTAGTACCTGCGCTGCGAAAGCTTCATTGATTTCCCAGTAATCTATATCGGCCAGCGTGAGTTGATTGCGCTCTAGCAAAGGAGTGCTAGCATAAACTGGCCCCAATCCCATCACTTCAGGTTCCAAACCCGCCCAATTCGTATCAATTAAACGGCCTAAAACCGGTAAATTATAACGTGCCACCGCTTCTTCGCTGGCCAGCAACAACAATGCTGCACCATCTGTAACCTGAGAACTATTGCCCGCGGTTACCATACCGAATTTTTTGTCAAAAAAAGGTTTGAGTTTAGCTAAGGCTTCTAAAGAGGAATCTGCTCTTACCCCATCATCTAATTCATAGAGATGTCCTTTATCGGTATAAATGGGCGTGACTTCATCAAAATTAGAATTTTGGGCAGCCACTACACGCTGATGGCTTCGCACCGAGAAAGCGTCCATTTGTTCACGGGTAATATGAAATTGATAGGCCAGATTTTCTGCAGTCTGTCCCATATTCAAACCAACCACTGGATCGCTCAAGCCATGCAGTAAAGAAATGATGGGTTTTAGGAAATGTGGTCTGATATCGGCTAATAGTTTTAAACGAGTGCCGAAACGCCGCGCCATACTCCATTCTGCAAACCAATTCACCATAGACGCGTTCCATAATAAAGGCGCACGGCTCATGGCTTCTGTGCCACCTGCCAGCACCAAATCATGGCGTCCGAGGGCAATATCCTGGGCGGCACAATCGATGGCTTGCATGGCAGAGCCGCAGTTACGCTGGACTGTCCAAGCAGGAACTTTTTTACCGCAACCCAAACGTAATGACACTATGCGACCAATATTGGCTTCATCGGGGCTGGGTATCATGCAACTGATGATGACTTCATCTAAGTCACTTGGAGCAAACGGCTGATTGAGCAGCAATGCTTTACCCGCACTAACGGCTAAATCAGAAGCGGAAAAAGGGCCGGGTTTTCCACGGACTTTTAAAAAAGGGGTTCTCAATCCGTCGATGATATAAACCGGGCGGGTTTGGGTAGTTGCCATATGTTTATTTCTCCTGTCTTTAATCTTTTGGTGAGTGTTTGAGTTGTCACCCTGAGCGCAGAAATTCATCCACTTGCACAGCATCCCAACGTCTATCCAGCATTTCCTTAAGTAATTTTATTTCATCAGACGATAGAATGCCTGCTTGCTCTGCCAGGGTAATTCGCTCTTCAAGACTAGCATGACCGTGGCCTACCCCGCTTTCTGACAGTGCATGGTGTAATTTGTTTAATGCAGCATTTGCCGCTTCAATGGCACAGAAGGCAGTCTCTATCGTGCCCGTTGCACCCCCTGTGCCTTGACCTATGTAGCAATATTCACTCAACCGATCACGTTGCAATGAATTATGCATTAAAGCTGTGGCTATTCTCTGCTCCAGTTTATCCAGAGGTAAACGGTAACGTTTACCCCAGGGAAAAATAATGAAGCGCAACACACCTGCTACCCAGCGCGGCGTCAAGTTGTGAAACAAGCCATTAAACGCATTTTGAATATCAAATAAGCATTTTTCCAATGACCATTGTAGAAACGGCCAGTCCTCCTGGGATTGATTATGATCTTGATAATATTTTATCACCGAAGAGGCTAGATAGAGTTGACTCAATATATCACCTAAACGTGCTGAAAGGCGTTCTTTTCGTTTTAATTTTCCGCCAAGAATAAACATGGTAATGTCCGCTGAAAATGCTAAAGCAGCGCTCATGCGTGTGAGTTGTTGGTAATACTTAGTTAAAAGATGACTGTTTTTAGGCACAGTAATTAGATAGCCGCCAGTCAAACCATAAGCCAGGACACGCGCAAACTGGCTAACCACATAACCAATATGCCGGCACAATAGCTTATCAAACTGGCGTACACGTTTTTTAAGATCGGGTTCAGCTAGCGTGGCGATTTCATCTTTTATAAAAGGATGGCTGCGGATAGCGCCTTGTCCAAAGATAATTAAATTGCGCGTCAGCAAGTTAGCACCTTCTACCGTAATGCATATCGGTACAGCCTGGTACAAATGCCAAAGGTAATTGCGCGGCCCCGATTGAATACCTCGTCCACCATGTATATCTAGCGCATCGTTGACAATCACACGGCTCATTTCCGTCAAATGGTACTTAGTTATCGCCGCAGCCAAAGCTGGTCGAGTGCCGGCATGAATCCCGCATAAGGTGAAATGCCGTGTAGCCTCACATAAATAGGTCAGACCGCCAATACGCGCCAAAGCTTCCACTACACCTTCAAATTGGCCAATGGGGACATTGAATTGTTCTCTAATCCGCGCATAGGCACCGGTCATGCGATAACACAGTTTGGCAATGCCCGTGCTTAATGCCGGCAAAGAAACCCCCCGTCCACCGGCTAGTGCTTCCATCAGCATACGCCAACCTTTGCCTCGCATATTTGCACCGCCAATAATGAAATCCAGAGGCACAAAGACATCTTTTCCACGCGTAGGCCCGTTTAAAAAGGCTAAACCTGCTGGCTGGTGGCGTGAACCCATTTCAACCCCGGGCAATCCGGTGGGGACTAAACATAAGGTGATGCCTATGGATTCTGTATCGCCCAATAAGTGGTCAGGGTCATACATTTTGAAAGCTAAGCCCAGTAAAGTCGCAATGGGCGCCAAGGTAATATAGCGTTTGTTCCAATTCAAACGAATGCCCAATACTTCCCTACCCTCAAATACGCCTTCACAGACTATGCCAGTATCTGGAATGCTACTGGCATCACTTCCTGCTGTGGGCGCAGTCAAGGCAAACGCGGGGATTTCTTCGCCACGTGCTAAGCGTGGTAAATAATATTGTTTTTGCGCTGTGGTGCCATAATGTTGTAAGAATTCTCCCGTTCCCAAGGAATTAGGTACCATCACAGTGATAGCAGCACTGGTGCTACGCGTAGCCAGTTTTGCCACAATTTGTGATTGTGCTAAAACTGAAAAACCTAAACCGCCGTAGGCTTTATCAATGCTGATGCCAAAAAACCCTTGTTGTTTTAGATAGTCCCAGATTGCTTGAGGAAAATCCTGTCCGTGTTGGGTGGCATGCCAGTCATCTAATAATGCGCAAAGTTTTTCAACTTGGGTGTTTAAAAAAGCTTGTTCTGTTGCGCTGAGCGTAGGGGTTTTGATGGTCTTAAGTTTGTTCCAATCAGGACGTCCGCAAAACAGCTCTTTTTCCCACCAAACATCTCCTGCTTCCAATACTTCGCGTTCAGTGCGACTGATCGTGGGTAAATTTTTCTGGAAATATTTCAAAAGTGCTGGGCTGATAAAATGCGTGCGTAGCCAAGGTGCATTGAATAAGATAGCTGGAACTAAAAAAATTAACCAAAATATGGCTAATACTGGCGAGGCAAAGGCTCCCCAGAATGTCAGGAGTAGAAGGATGATTGCTATCAGCGGCGCCCATATTCTAGGAGATACCTGGAAAAAAGCCATTACCCAGATTACTGCAATCAATATCATGATTTCTATGAATGACATATGAATGATCCCGGTTTGTAGATTAAACACTGCATCCCCTCTCCTCTTGTGGGGGAGAGTTAGGGAGAGGGGATTACAGTGCTTAATCTAGCCCATGTACAGAGGAAGAAGTATTTTGCATAGATACCTATCTTATGGCCTGCGAACCCTTTTTCTAAGGAGCAAATCGCTCGTAAAGATAACGCGCCACGGCACGCAGTGCACAAGCCTCGCCGCCTTCAGGCGCTGCGGGTTTAGAGCTGGTATTCCAAGCCATAATATCAAAGTGAGCCCAGGCAATATCATCTGGAACGAATTCTTTTAGAAAAACTGCTGCAGTAATGGCTCCGGCATAAGGTGCTTGAGATGAATTAGTCAGGTCAGCAATTCTGCTATCCAACATTTTTCGATAAGGTGCATGAATAGGCAAGCGCCAAAGCAGATCGTTCTCCGCCTTCCCACAAGCCATTAAACTAGCCGCCAATTCGTCATCCGGTGTAAAAAGCGCAGCGATATCCGTCCCCAAAGCAACTCGCGCTGCACCGGTCAAGGTAGCAAAATCCAGTAACAACTCAGGTTTTTCCGTTGCCGCTTCATGCAGTGCATCGCTTAATACCAAACGACCCTCAGCATCTGTGTTAGTGACTTCGACGGTGAGTCCTTTGCGTGTGACCAGCACATCACCTGGATGATAAGAATCGCCTGAAACCGCATTTTCCACAGCAGGAATCAATACACGCAGGTTGACCGGTAATTTTAGTGCCATGATAATTCGTGCCAACCCAAGCACATGCGCAGCACCAGCCATGTCTTTTTTCATCAAAGCCATGCTCGATGCATTCTTGATATCCAACCCTCCCGTGTCAAAACACACCCCTTTACCCACTAAAGTGACCTTAGGATGACTGGGATTACCCCAATGCAGATCAATCAAACCAGGGGGATGTTGACTGGCACGGCCAACCGCGTAGATCGTGGGGTAACCAGCTTTTAACAATTCATCGCCAAAAATGTGTTTTACTTTGCCACCCAATTCTTCAGCCACATGCGAAGCTGCCTCCATTAAATCACCAGGGGTCATATCATCGGCAGGTGTATTAATCAAATCCCGGACCAGATAAATGGCTCTCAGCACAGCTTCTAAATATGCACTATGGACATCATTCTCAGACAAATAGAGTTTTGCTTCTAGAGGAGGAAATTTTTTAAAGGGGGTAAACTGATAGCTGGCCATGCCCCAAGCTAAAAAAGCCTGGTAATATTGTTCTTTATCAAATGCTGCGGCAATTTTGTAGTGCCCCTTGGGCAAATTGACTGCCAATTGTCCGAATACAGCTAAATCTTTAGCATGGGTCATGCCCAATAACACTTTTTCAAGCTTACCCGTTGCATCACACAACAAACCAAATGTACCGGATTTAGCGCGAAAACCTATTGAATTTACCCAATTTTTAACCCTTTCTTCCTGTTGTTCTGACCAATTGGCCAATTGATCCTCATAAATCGGGATAATGGGAACAGCGCCTTCTTCCATCTGGGTAAAGCAATTTAGCATAATAAATTCCTATGAAGTTTTGTCTTACCATTTTATTGCCAAAGCGATTACAAGGCAATCAAAGGGATACTGCTTCTTATAGCCATAACTTTTTTCCTTCTCTCCTTGTGGGAGAAGGAAAAACGCCACGGCTGTAAGAGGACTAACGCTTATCCCACTGATGTGCTAAAATATAGTCAATATTCAATCATTTATTTAAGATAGGATACAATGAAAAAATCACGCGCTCCCCATTATTCCAGCTATGCCAGAACCATAGTGAGCGAACTGAAAACACTCTCTAATCTCATTCGAAAATATTCATTATCCGAACCTCAAGAGGCGCCAAATGCCGCTGACACATTAAATCTCTTAAGTGCCAAACAAATCATAGATTCTCAGCTTAATCCACAAAATGCTATCAAACCCTGTTTGGCAGCTTACGCCTATGTAGTCAGAGTCCACCGTGACATTATTAATACGATGGAACAGGCTAATACGCAACGACGTATCCTCAAAGATAGCCTGACTAAATTACGTGATCGCTTGCCTTCAGTCACGATTCCCGTGCAGCACAAAGATTTACAAGAATCCATCAACACCTTGGAAAAAGCCTATAAGAAAACTATTGAGACACAAAAAGAATTACCGGAACTGGAATCACGTCTTGCTGTGTTCGAAAAGAAGTTGGAAAAATTAACTAAAGAGCTGGATAAAGAGTGGGATGATTATAGAATGAAATTCATCCAACAAATGATTACTGAGCTACAAGATGCTGGATATAATTTAAATGAAGAAGAAATCACGGATTTAAAAGCACAGCAACCTTGGCCAGAAATTCTGACACGATTTAAAGCACGAGGCATCACGGTGCCGGCTAAGTTGCAAGTTGATGACCCCGATTATACAACTTATTTTAAATTAAAAGCTTATATCGTCATTCATGCCTTCCTGGAGCGGCGCATGCTGCCCAACACTCCAGAAGAAGTGACTAAAATCCTGAAAAACCTATTAAAGAGTTAAATTATGGCCATGACCGCACAAGAAGTAGGTAAAAATCTAGCTGAATCAGGTAGACAAAAATTAAGAGCCTTATTAGATGATGTAAAAATAGGCGTCGAAGAACCGTTTGCGGCAATATTTAAGACTTTGGCATTTGAAAGTGCAAGTTCAAAAGATATCCTTGCAAAGCAGCATCTGTTATCTGAAGAAGAACTTAAAGAGGCCAACCTGCCAACTGAAGGTATGGGACCTACCGCCGGATCGAGTGGACCTGGGCTCTAAGAGAGTTGCATAAATAAACTTCCGACAACACGGACAAGCACTATATCCCCTCTCCCACAAGGGGAGAGGGGGTTACAGCACTTACTCTTACCTCTACACCCCACAAAGCAACAAGAGGCATAGATATTTATGCAACAACGTCCTTTGAAAAAGTGGGTGAGCTCCCAAGGTGACAGGGGAACAGGGGATATAGCGCAAAAGAATAGGTGCAACACGAATCATGCTCCTGCCTAGTCCTAATTCCAATTAACATTAAACCCATGACCCAACTCCTTCTCATCATCTTAGCCCTATTACTGGTGGCACTTAACGGATTCTTCGTTGCAGCAGAATTTGGCCTGGTTAAATTACGCAATACCCGCATACAAGCCATTAAAGCTGTTTATGGTAAACGCGGCGAAATTTTGGAACGGGTTCATACACATCTAGACGCCTATTTATCCGCCTGCCAGCTCGGCATTACTTTAGCATCACTGGGATTAGGCTGGATTGGCGAACCTGCTTTTGCACGGCTGTTAGAACCACTCTTGCATGAAGTGGGCATTTTTTCCGAAAGAGCAGTCGCCGGCATCGCATTTTTTCTCGCCTTCTTCATTATTTCTTTTCTACATATTGTCGCAGGAGAGCTCGCTCCCAAATCCTTAGCCATTCGTCAGCCACAAAAAATTTCGCTGTGGACATCTTTGCCTTTGTATTATTTTTATTGGCTTATGTATCCGTTTATTTGGTTATTAAATAAAAGCGCTAATTTAATATTGAAATTTTTGGGAACTGCCGCCAAACCTGAAACTGAAAGCGTGTATTATTCATCTGATGAACTAAAATTAATACTCCACGGCAGCCATACCCACGGGGAGCTTGAGGAAGAAGAACATGAAATTTTAGATAATGTCTTGGATTTCGCTGATTTAAAAGTGGCTGATATCATGCGCCCCATAGAAGAAATGGTCGCTTTATCACTCAATTGTGCTTTTGATGCGAATGTTACCACTATGAGCCAACATCGCTTTAGCCGTTATCCCGTTTATGAAACTGATCCTCAGCATATGATGGGTGTCGTGCATGTAAAAGATATTTTCTTTAAGCAAACGCGTGAACCTTCCTTGGCCGAGCTGATGCGACCCATATTAACTGTGGGTACTGACTTGTTGGCTTTGAACTTGTTCCGCAGGTTTCGTGCGGGTTTAACCCATTTTGCTGTGGTTAAACATAGCGGGACTTTAGTGGGTTTTGTGACCTTGAATGATATTTTAAATGCGTTGCTAGGTCAGATTCATGATGAATTCAGTAAATCTACGCCAGACTGGTTAACTACAAAAGACGGCGCTTTATTAATGCGAGGTAATGCGCCTTTGTATCTTTTGGAAAAAGCTTTGCATATTACTTTACCTGAAATGGAAGCAAATACTATTGCGGGTCTGTTATTATCGACGCTGGAACGTTTACCTAAGCCGCATGAACGGGTTAGTTTTGAGCAGTTTGATATTGAGGTTTTAAAAATTAAGGGACCGAAGATTTTATTGGTGAAAATTATAACTACTATTTCTCCCCCTTTGAAAAAGAGGAAGGAATAGTAGTTACTTTTAAACAAATGGAGCACAAATTCAATGTTCAGTTTTGCAAAAAAACCACTCAACCTAATTGGCATTCTCCGCGATGGCTTCAACCTTTATAAAACCAGTTTTACTAGTATTTGGCGTTGGCAATTACTCTGGCTGTTACCGATGGTATTTCTACCTGCCTCATCCAGCTTAAACACAACCGGAACGATGAATGTTTTGACTACCCCACTCAATACTCCTTCTTTTAGCTGGTTAATGATTTTATATTCTATCGTGGTTTTGCTGATTACCATCTATGGCGAAATCTTTATTCTAAGTCGTATTTACAATATCGGTACACAGAAACCTCTCAATGCAGGAGCATCTTTGCGACTAGCCAAAGATAAGTTTTTGCCGATACTGGGTGGTTATGTAATCACTTGGTTAATTTTACTAGCATTATTTATTGTTGCAGGACTCATTTTTGGTTTGATTTATTTTCTCATTTCACTGGTCAGCAGCGGGCATTCAGGTTATTCGCTGATTATTATGATGACTACTTTGATGATTGTCATCGGAGTGTTTCTCGTCATATTAATGTTCTTTTTTAATTTATTCATCTTATTGGAAAATACCAAAATTGTGCAAGCTATCAAAGCTAGCGTCCAATTGGTCTGGGGAAATTGGTGGCGAACCTTTGCAGTGATATTAGTACCAGCGGTAGTGATATTTTTACTGGTACAAATTGTAAACTTCCTGGTGGGTTTGGTTATGCCCAGAGTGTATGTCGCAAATAATATCGCCAACTTATGCCTACTAACGTTCCTATATCCTTGGTTCAGCTCAGTGATTTTAGTGCAGTTTAATGATTTAAAATTACGTAGATTAAATAGTCAACCCAAATAAATAGCAAGTACATCTTTTTTCATTTCAAAGGAGTGAACCTTTACAGTCAATAGACACAGCGTGGTAATGACAAGCTAAATAGATGCTGAGCTATTCTAACCCATGAGGTATTTTATGCCTAGAACACCGATGACCCCAGAAAGAGAAAAAAAACTAAAACTAGAAAAAGGATCACCAATTAGAAGATCCAGTGTATCCGACGCTATATCCAATACATACTTCACTCCCCAAACCCAAACTCCACGATCATCCAATCCAGATAGGAAGAAAGAAGAAGTCACTCCTTCGCACAAATTAGGAATCGATTACTATAACTTAGCATTAAATCATGAAGAAGGTAACGGTGTTGACAAAGATCTAAAAAGAGCTCTGCATTTTTATCATTTAGCCGCCGACCAAAGACACCCAAAGGCACAAAATAAATTAGGTCTGCGTTATCTACGCGGCGATGGCGTTGAAAAAGATTTATCAAAAGCCGTGCGTTTATTTCAATCATCTGCTAACCAACAAGATGCTGAAGGTCAATATCAACTAGGACTATGCTTGCTAGATGGTGTAGGTGATTTAAAAAAAGATAGCAAAGCAGCGATCAGCTATTTAACACGCGCTACTCAGCAGCAGCATAAATCCGCTTTAAAAAAATTAATTGAAATACTACCAAACAGTCATCGAGATAATCCCGAAGAACTCTATAAGTTAGCAATGTGTTTTGAAGGTGGCATTAATGTAAAAAAAGATATACCAGAAGCGATGCGATTATATAAATTAGCTGCATTGAAAAGTGCAGAAGGCATACACCTACATAAACTGGCGGCTGCTCACGGAGATTCGGCGGCAGAATGTCGTTTAGGCAAATTTTATGAACGAGGGCTAGGTGTTGAAGTAGATCTCAAACGTGCTGTGAAATATTACGCTTTAGCGGCTAGCCATGGAAATATTGAAGCACAAAATCATTTAGGACGTTGTTATTACGAAGGTATCGGTGTGGCAAAAGATGTTAAACAAGCTGCGCTTATTTATGAAGCCATTCCCCACGCTGAATTAACTCCAACATCTAAAATTAATCTTGGATTTTATTATTTACTAAATCCAAAACCAAACATAAGACCACGTATATTCCAATTGTTTAGTGAAGCAAGTGACTATAATTATGATGCGAAACTTTCTTTAGGCTTTTGTTATGAAAAAGGCATAGGCATATTTCAAGATAGAAAAGCAGCTATACGCTATTATACAGAGGTCTGGGAGCATGGAAGACAAACCGAAGCCTTACATAGATTAGGATATTGTTATCAACAAGAAGCTAAAGCAGGAAAACCAAATGCTGATCTCAAAGCGGTTGAATATTATAAACAATGTTGTGATAACCTGAGCGCTGAAGATGATGCAGAAAAAATAGAAGAAGTTTGCGGGCAATTATTGGCATTAGCTACTGAACACAACAGTCGACCTGCTCTTGAGCAATTAGTAGATATCTGCTTGCACAAATTAACCGATCGCTCAAAAATATATCATTACATACAACCGGCGGCCGGTTTAGGACATGCCTTGGCACAAAATAAGCTAGGAGAATGGTTGGAAGCAGGCGATCCTTCCATCAACATAGTTCCAGATCAAAAAACAGCTAGACTATATTACCAAGCGGCTGCTAATCGAAATAATGCAAAAGCTATGTATAATTTGGCACGTTGTTACCAACATGGTATAGGTGGTGAAAAAAACCAAATCATAGCTACAGCCTGGTATAAGGATTCTGCCAATCAGGGTAATACCGATGCAATGTATCATTTTGCACATTGCCTACGTCAAGGCAGAGGAATCGAGAAAGATATATCTGAAGCTTTACGCTGGTATTGGTGTGCAGCTGAACAAAGCCCAGGCCATGCAAAAGCGCAGAATGAGCTTGCTCTTATTTATGAACAAGGCAATGAAGTTAACAAAGACATAAAAGAAGCCATACGTTTATACAAATGCGCAGCTGGACAAGGCTATCCTCCAGCGCAATATAATTTAGCTAACTGTTATGCGGAAGGCTGTGGTGTTACACAAGACCTAAAAGAGGCAGCACGTTTATATCAATTAGCTGCTGAAAAAGGCCATACTAAATCACAATTTAGTTTAGGTATCTGTTATGAACAGGGATACGGTGTAGAAAAAGATGCAAAGGCAGCAATCGGTTTATATAAATTAGCAGCTGATGCTGGACTAGATAAAGCTCAGTATTATCTTGGGAAGTGTTATTCCACTGGCGTTGCTGAAGCGGAGTTGGAAAAAGATCCAGAAGAAGCCAAAAAGTATTTTAAGTTATCTGCTGAACAGGGATATACAGAAGCCAAAAAAAGTTTAAGTAAACTAACACCTGGAAGTTTAGAGCGTTTTTTTAGAAGGTCTAAAAAGACTCCGCAACCACTACCTCCTAAAACACAATCATCTTCACTTGAAACAACTTTGAAGGTATCCCCCACGGGTATCATTGATTCTGGGCATTGAAGTCATGGTTATGCTCAAAACGTTTGCTGCAGCACAATTACATCCAGTACACAAATACAAACAATAGCAACCATACCACGTCTACAAAGTGCCAATACCACGACACCGCCTCAAAAGCGAAATGGCTGTGCTGATCAAAATGGTGTTTATAAATACGGAAAAAAATGACGATCAGCATGATCGTGCCAATGGTGACGTGCAGTGCGTGAAAGCCGGTCAGCATGAAAAAGGTCGTACCGTAAATGCCTGAACCTAAGGTTAAGCCTTTTTCCAAATAGGCGATGGTATATTCGTGTGCTTGCATGGTAAGAAAGCAAATACCCAGAAGCGCAGTTAAAGCTTGTGCAATCAAGGCTTGCATGCGACGGTTTTGCAGTATACCCCAATGTGCTACAGTGATGGTGACACCGCTGGTCAACAGGATAAGGGTATTCAATGCTGGCAAACCCCAAGTTTCCATCACGCTTTTGGGCGCAACAAATAAGCTGGGATCGGGGTTATGTAATACCGGCCAGGTGGGATTGAAATTAGGCCATAATAATATATGGGTCATTACACCATGCCCCTCTCCACCTATCCAAGGCACAGAGAGAACTCGCGAATAGAATAACGCGCCAAAAAATACACCAAAGAACATGACTTCTGAAAAAATGAACCAACACATGCCTAAGCGAAATGACATGTCTATGTGTTTATTATCGTATAGGCCATGCTGATTTTCGCGTATGACTGTGCCAAACCAACCAAATATCACAAAAATGATGATGGCTACGCCCAGAAAAAATATATACGGACCATAGTAGACACTGTGTAACCAGTTTGCTGCACCAAACATGATACAAAATAAACCGATTGAGCCTATGATAGGCCAAAAGCTTGGGTCTGGTAGGTAATAACCACCTTTGGTTGGTTGTGACATTTTTTTATTCCTCAAAAAACTTTTACTACCACTATTATATTAGTCATTTAACCAGGAATTCCCGCTGTTACACAGCGAGAATTCCTTCCCTGATTTGATGCTGCGCGCGAAACAAGTTCGCGCTTGCAGCCAAGGGGGAGAATCGCGATTCTCCCCCTTGGCAAACCCCCATCGCGCAAGGAAATTCCCGCTAAGTCAAAGAATTATAAATTTCTGAAGGGCGGGAATTGCTGTTATTTAATCTTACCAATCTCATCTGGATTAGCCGTTTTTTTCATCCCGGTAACATCAAATAAAGTATAGGCTAAAGTCACCGTCTTAACATCTTTGGGTAAATCTCGATCCAGATGGAACAAAAGTGGCATATCCATGCTTTCATTGCTATTTAAAGTCTGTTGAGCGAAACAAAAGCATTCGGTTTTTTTCAAATATTTAGCAGCTACCCCAGGGCTCACGCTGGGTACGGCTTGAACCGTCATAGGATGATCGGACAGATTCTTCGCAAAATAAGCTATCTTAGCATTTTCACCTGGATGCACTTCGATACTGGTGCGATAGGGGTGGAACTTCCAGGGAAGATTGGCATTATTCGTTGCCAAAAATTGTACGGTAATCGTTCTGGATTCATCTACTGCTGAAACCGCAACCGGTGCCACCATGCCGCTAGTTTTACCATTAAATCCCAGTTTTTGACACAATACGTTGTATAAGGGTACCAATGCATAGCCAAAACCAAACATGAACACGGCACAGACTAATAATATAATCACCAGACGCTTGCTGCTTTTAGTTCGTGGTCGATTGCTAGCAGGTGCAGACTCAGGCATGGTTCTCTCGTATAAATAAAAAAATGCAATCAAACTTTAGGCGGTGTTGTCCAGCTATGATACGGAGCGGGTGAAGGCAATTGCCACTCCAGCCCATGTGCACCTTCCCATACTTGCGCGGTTGCCGGTCTCCCTTTACGAATAGTCCAAATGATGTTTATAAGAAACAATAACTGTGAAAAACCAAATATAAATGCGCCGACACTAGCGATAGCATTAAAATTCGTAAACTGTAGCGCATAATCAGGAATGCGTCGCGGCATACCTGCTAATCCCAGAAAATGCATAGGGAAAAATGTGATGTTCAACCCAATGACCGATAACCAGAAATGCCATTTGCCTAAAGCTTCACTATACATTTTACCTGTCCATTTTGGCAGCCAATAATACACGCCGGTCATGATGCCAAAAATTGAACCTGGCACTAATACATAGTGGAAATGCGCCACCACAAAATACGTATCTTGATACTGATAGTCCGCAGGGACAATCGAGAGCATCAGACCGGAAAAGCCACCAATGGTAAATAAAAATACAAAAGCGATAGCAAATAACATAGGTGTTTCAAAAGTGATAGCACCCCGATACATGGTGCTGACCCAATTGAATACCTTAATTCCCGTAGGCACTGCAATCAACATAGTGGCATACATAAAGAATAATTGCGCCGCCAGAGGAATACCGACCGTAAACATATGATGCGCCCAAACAATATAAGACAATATGGCAATAGCCATAATGGCATAGACCATGAAGTGATAGCCAAATAAAGGCTTACGGCTAAAAGTTGGAATGACTTCTGACATGACACCAAATGCCGGCAAAATCAGCACATAGACTTCGGGATGGCCGAAAAACCAGAATACATGTTGAAATAACACTGGATCGCCGCCGCCAGCCGCATTAAAGAAGGTGGTACCAAAATGCCGGTCAGTCAGCATCATGGTCACTGCACCTGCCAACACTGGCATAATCGCTAATAACAAAAATGCCGTGATAAACCAACTCCAGACAAACACCGGCATTTTCATATAATGCATGCCTGGAGCGCGCATGTTAATGATAGTGGCGATGATATTGATAGCACCTAAAATAGAGGAAATCCCCATCAGGTGTATGGAAAAGATCATGAAGTCTGTGCTAGGCGGGCCATAAGTGGTTGACAATGGTGCATAGAAAGTCCATCCATAATTAGGCGCTGAGCCTGGTAATAAGAAGGTACTTAATAATAGAGTAAACGCAAACGGTAATATCCAGAAGCTCCAATTATTCAATCGCGGCAAAGCCATATCTGGTGCACCGATCATCATTGGGATCTGCCAGTTAGCAAGGCCAACAAATGCCGGCATAACCACACCAAATACCATGATTAAACCATGCATGGTGGTCATTGAATTAAACAAATCAGGATTGAGTAGACGCTCGCCTGGCTGGAACAATTCCGCGCGGATCAATAACGCCATGGTTCCTGCCACAAAAAACATGATGCAGGATAACCACAGATATAACGTGCCAATATCTTTGTGATTAGTGGTAAAAACCCAACGCTTTATCCATGCGCCAAGACCCTTGCCATACCAGGCAGGACCATGCTCAGCGTGCACTTCATGTTCTTGCGTTACCGAATTTTCACTCATTTTGTTTCCCCACTCATTGTTTGACGCGCGGCCGCAACTTCTGCGGGTTGTACTAGGCCGCCTGCATGTTTGCCATATTTATTTTGTTCAGCATTTCCCCAAGCATTGCGCTCATAAGTAATAATGGCAGCAATGTCCGCATCATTTAGCTGTTTGCCAAATGCTGCCATGGCAGTGCCGGGTTTACCATTTAAGACAATATCGATATGGTTTTTAACCGGACCCGTGGCAATTTTACTGCCCACCAGTGCTGGAAAGGCAGGAGGCATGCCAAGGCCATTGGGTTTATGGCAGGCAGCACACTGGCTGTTATACAAATTTTCACCGCTCTGCATTAATTCTTGTTGCGTCCAGGTTTTGTTATTATCTGCTACCGCTTGGGTTTGCGCCTCCGCTGCGCCTGATTTCTGCGCCTGTACCCACTTCGCATAATCTTCTTCACTGCGGGCATCTACCACTATGGGCATAAAGCCATGATTTAATCCACATAGTTCAGCACATTGTCCGCGATAAATACCTGGGGTTTCAATTCGCGCCCAAGCTTCATGGATAAAGCCTGGGATAGCATCACGTTTGATTCCTAAAGCAGGTACCCACCAGGAATGAATAACATCATTGGAGGTAACTAAAAAGCGGATTTTTTTATGTACTGGGACAACCAGCGGTTTATCGACTTGTAATAAGTACCACTTATCTTTGGGGGCTTTGTTTTTGATCTGATCCAATGGGGTTGAGAGATTGCTATAAAAACTAATACCTTCATCTAGGTATTCGTATTGCCATTTCCACTGATACCCGGTGACCTTAATGTTGACATCGGCGTTACTGCTATCTTCCATACGCATTAATACTAAAGTTGCTGGCACCGCCATAATAACCAGGATTAAAAAAGGTACGACTGCCCAAAAAATTTCAATACGGGTGTTGCCATGAAAAGTTGCAGGTTTGACGCCTAAGGATTTACGATGCCTGATTAAAGCGTAAAACATAATGCTAAAAACCACGACACCAATGGCAACACAAATCCAAAAAATGGTCATGTGCAGGTTATAAATATCCTGACTGATAGGCGTAACGCCGGGTGTGAGATTTAAAGTATAGTCAGCATGGGCATTGGTCATTCCCAGAAAACCAAGGAATATGAGAAAAAAAATTTTTAGGCTACGCGTCAAGCGCATGGGCTCACTCTCTTGAATCTTAATTTTTAGTGATGGGGCGGAAAAACTTCCACCCTGTTTTAGTTGGTTATCATCTAATCTGATGAGAATTAAATGATCCTGCTTCTTCTGGTTATGTTTTCTTCTTAAAGCCTTGGCATTTTCCCTTCTCCCGTCTGTGACCGAAGGGAATCCCCTTGTGGGATGGGAGAAGAAAAAATGCTAAGGCTTTAAGAGAATCACCACAATTTATAATTTCCTGTACCGCTTTCCTGCGCCATGTATTTCACCGCCGAGATAATATCAGCATCGCTACACTGATAACACGCTCCCATAGGCGGATGACCTTTGTATCCCTTAATTGAGCGTTCGATCAATACATCGAGATTATTCTGTAAGATCGGTGTCCATGCCTCCTTGTCTCCTAATTTGGGTGCACCCAGTTGCCCATTGGTGTGACAAACCGAGCAAACTTCCGTATATACCTCTTTACCTTTTTGCAGTGAAGTCAGGGATTGGACTGCAGGCGCAGCTGCCTGAGATTGGCCTGCAGTGCCTTTACTGTTGTTCACAATATAATCTACCGCATTTTTCACTTGGTCATCTGTGCAGCTATCACAATTGCCTTTGGGAGGCATACCACCAACACCATGAATGGCATTGGTATAAACTTTGTCCATACCAGCAGCAAGGAACGGCGCCCATTGACTTGAATCACCAAACTTAGGTGCACCACCGCCACCACTCATATGACAGCCAGCGCAATATTTTTGATAGATCGCTTCTCCTGCTTTTGCACCGGTTCCTACGCTAGGCGCCGGCGGCATTTTGCTTTCTACCGTACGTAAATAAGTCACAATCGCATTCAGATCATCTACACTCAGATAACGTAGGCTATCATGATTGACTTGCAACATGGGACCTTGCACCATGCCCCCAGTGTATTTTTGATCTTTTAAAAACACATCGAGAATTTTTTGTGTGGGCACATCTTTTAATCCGCTTGCCGAAATATTAGGGGCGGAATATCCATCAACAAAGCCGCCGGTCAAATCATATTTCTTTTTAGCAAAGCCAAAGAAATTCAACGGACTATGGCACATGGCACAATGACCTGGGCCTTCAACCAAAAACGCTCCGCGGTTCCATTCAGGAGATTTGCGCAAATCAGGCTGAAACTCCCCTTTGCTAAAATCAAAGAATAAGAAGCGCGAAAAACTCTGCAACTCTCGCCAGCTGAAAGGCCATGGCATATCCAAAGGACGGTTTGGCTGGTGGACAGCAGGTATGGCATTTAAATAAGCTCTGATATCAAGCACATCTTGGCGGCTCATTTTATCAAAATACATAAACGGGAAAGCCGGAAAATAATAATGCCCCTTTTTAGAAATACCTTCGTGCATAGCACGCACGAAATCGTCATCCGACCAATTGCCTATACCCGTTTCTTGGTCAGAAGTAATGTTGGGAACATACATGGTGCCAAAAGGCGTCTTGATAGGTAAACCCCCCGCAAATGGTTTGCCACCGACATTCGTATGACAGGCGATGCAGTCACCTGCTTTCACGAGATACTCACCCCGCTTAATGCTGTCCGCCTGAGGACCTGTACCATAATTTACGGGAGGATAGGGCACTTCAGCGTATTTATCCGCATTAGCCGCTTCATCCGCAAAGCATAAAGTAGTAAAAAACAGGCTCAAACCCAAAACTATCCATTTTACGGAACGCGCAATAAACCGAAGGGCTATGCCGCCCAGTTTTGCCTGTGAGTAAAAGTAGCTGTACATTCTTTATCCTTAGTCTGTTCACCGCATGTGAAGGCACAAAGACCCTGAGGTCGCGAGTATATATGCTGCAACTAAGGATGCGCAAGAGGTTGAGTTCTCGTGTAATTCAATGGCAGCATTTTTTCCTCGCTTGGCTCTGTAGCTCCCTCTCCCATCTGTGACCTAGGGTATGCAGTGCTAAAATACACTTGACTTGGTAGAATCATATGTTTGACTATACCAAATCTGCCTCTGATTAGAGTTACAAGTAACTGCTCGCACGCAATATGATCCGTCTTCCTGGCATCCTGCGGGACGACTGACAAGCAGTTACAGTTACGAAGGATTTAAAAAGCGAGGGATTATGCGCTGTATATCTTATTGCACGGCAAAAAACTACCAATTGAATGAAATGGTAGCTTATTTCAAAAGTAGGCAATATCAAACCCGGTTTTACCGTGATGTGCTGCACCTTTGCAAAAACGGCCAACCTGGTGATATCTTTTGTTTTCCGCAAGGCTGCATGGTGGTCTGGGCATTAACCCGGAAGCAAGAACTGCAGCTTATGGCAGAAATACAAAAATTTTCCATTGCGCTTTTGGATAGAGTAGAAATGGACAGTTTTTCCTTTCGCCTGGGTGAACGTACCCGTATTTATGTGCATGAGCGTTTTAATATCGACATTATCGAGCTTGAATCTAATAGCGTCGCGATTAAACTCGCTATTTCTTACGGCCTAGCCCAATCTATTAAGCTGGCTGCTTATGAAGAAGCTATCCAAAAAATGATTAAGCAAAATGAAAAAATACCTGAAGAACTGGCCAAACGCGGCAGAATTAGACTCTCTCACCGCGCCATCTCTAAACGCATGGGTGAAATCTTTTTAGAACGCAGCGATGTCAATCTCAGCAGTGAATACTTAGAAATGCCCGAATATTTCTGGCAATTTCCCAATCTAGAAACCAATTATGTGATGACGGAAAAATACTTAGATGTACCAAGACGCGCGCATGCTTTAAATCGCAAACTAGATGTGTTGCATGAAATCATTGATATGCTGAATACACAGCTGCACCATCTGCACAGCAGTATGTTGGAAACCATTATAATTTTATTGATTTTAATGGAAATTTTCATCAGCCTGTTTCAGATACATTTTTTTTAGTGAAGTTAAGTTTATGTATCAACTCCTCGTCATAGCAGCAGGCGGCGCATTAGGATCGATGTTACGTTTTGTCATGTCGCAGGGGATTAATCAATGGACTGGCATTAAATTTCCCCTGGGAACTTTATGTGTGAATGTATTGGGTTGCCTCTTGATCGGTTTTTTAAGTATGTTGTTTATAGAACGTTTAGCTACTTTACCCATTTGGCGCGCGGCAGTTTTAATCGGCTTTTTGGGAGGATTTACGACTTTTTCCAGTTTTAGCCTGGATACGTTTAATCTATTTGAGCAAGGTGACTTAACCAGTGCACTATTCAATGTGGCGTCAAGTCTGGTACTGTGTTTACTGGCAACCTTCATTGGCGTATATATAGGGAGAAATTTATGAATGCAACTCAAATCACCTTGGTGCGGATTTATGTGACTGAAGGCGATAAATTGCTCAATGCCATTATGAATTATTTGCATAATGAAATTAAAGTATCTGGCGTTACCGTATTTCGCGCCATCAGCGGGTTTGGTAAGTCCGGCGCCATGCACAGCAATGAAATATTGAGCATGTCATTAAATTTACCACTGGTGATTGAATTTTTTGATGTCCCGGAGAAAGTGGCTAAGGCACTTGAATTCCTCGTTCCCCTGGCTGGACAAGGGCATGTGGTTAGCTGGGAAGGGAAGGGTTATTAATTTAATTAAACCAGATTGAAGTACAGATATTCACAACACATGAGCCTACCTTTATGTTAGATCCAAAACTATTTCGCGAACAATTAGCAGATATCGCCGCACGTCTCACCACACGCGGCTACATGCTGGATATTACTGCATTACAACAACTAGAAGCCACTCGCAAATCATTGCAAACCGCCACACAAGAATTACAAAACCAACGCAATCTCATTGCCAAACAAATCGGCCAAAAAAAATCTAAAGGTGAAAATGTAGATGATTTGCTTACCCAAGCTGAAGCTTACAACAAAGAATTAGAAAATCAAGAAACCAAATTAGCTGCTGTCATGCAAACCTTACAAGAACGCTATCTGGAAATTCCTAATCTGCCACATTCCTCTGTACCCGAAGGTAAAAACGAAGCGGATAATGTAGAAGTACGACGTTTTGGAGAAGTTCGACAATTCGATTTTAAACCTAAAGATCACATTGACTTAGGTGAAAAATTAGCACTGATGGATTTTGCCGCCGGCGCTAAAATATCCGGTGCGCGTTTTGTGGTATTACACGATAAACTGGCGCGTCTGCAACGTGCGCTCATTCAATTTATGTTGGATATACATACCAAAGAACATGGTTATAAAGAAGTTTATGTGCCTTATTTGGTGAATGAACAGAGTCTTTACGGCACCGGCCAGTTACCTAAATTTCGAGCCGATCAATTTAATGTCCAGGGTGATTGGGGTTATAGTTTGATCCCGACGGCGGAGGTGCCTGTAACCAATTTAGTCCGCGATATGATTATTGACGCCAAAGATCTGCCATTAAAATTTGTGACCCACACACCTTGCTTCAGAAGTGAAGCGGGCTCTTACGGTAAAGATACGCGCGGCATGATCCGCAACCATCAGTTTGAAAAAGTGGAATTGGTGCAAATCGTGCCGCCCGCCACTTCTTACGAAACCCTAGAACAATTGACCCAACATGCAGAAGTGATATTGCAACGCTTAGAACTACCCTATCGCGTGATGGCGCTTTGCACTGGCGATATAGGTTTTTCCTCAGCCAAAACCTATGACCTAGAAGTCTGGTTACCTAGCCAAAACTGCTATCGCGAAATCTCCTCCTGCAGCAATTTTGAAACGTTTCAGGCACGGCGCATGCAAGCACGTTGGCGCAATCCAGAAACACAAAAACCTGAACCTGTGCATACATTAAATGGTTCGGCTTTAGCAGTAGGACGCACCTTGGTTGCTATTTTGGAAAATTATCAGGATGAGCAAGGTAAAATCTACATTCCTCAAGCACTGCAACCTTATATGGATCATCTGCAGGTGATTGAATAAATTGTCAGTAGCTTATCCTGAGCTGTGCTTAGGATAAGCTTTTTAAAACATAAAACTTAACTACCGGATTAATAATCTGATACTGATCGTCTACTCTTTCAATCACATCTTTCTCCTCTAAGCCTTCCAAAGCAGTGATAATTGAACTGCTGGACATCTGCAAAGCCAAAATCGTTTTTTTTCCGGTCAGATGCTCCACATTTTTTGCAATTTCCAATAAAACGTTTTTTTGACCCATCGATAATAGCGAGATTTCTTTCACTGCATCACTTTTTTCTTCTGCCGCAATTTCCAGCCAAACTTTTTCTACCTCAGTGATCGACGGTGGTTTGCTATAATATGTCCATAGCCGATCACAAAGCTTATTCACATAAAACGGATGTCTTTCTGTCAATGAGAGTATCTTTTGCACTACAACCTCTTCGAGCAATTGATTCCAAGCTGATTTAGCAGCTTTTTGCAAATGTACACTGTATTCAGCAGTAGCAATCCTTTGCAATGGCAACTTCCAGCAAAGCTTATACAGCGGACGTGTTTCATCTTCAAACATAGTCTTAAGTAACTTACGGTTACTGCCAGAAAATATAAAGGTGATATAACGCGTCTGTTGTGCGACATGACGAATAGCCGCTTCAATGCCTTTACCCTGCGCAATCACGCCTACTTCCTGAAATTCATCCATTAACAACACGACTTGCTTTTGCTTTTCAGCTAATAAACGCTCTAATAATAACAACCCTTCTTTGACATTAGTCGCCGGATCTGTTTCCAAGTCAGTGGTTAATTCAAGCTTAAGTGCCGAAGAACCAATTTCCAATTTGGGCTTAAGATGTTTTACATAGCTTTTGATAGAGGCTATTAATTTATCAATGGGACCCAACGCCTTACCTATTAGATCTACTACAGCGGTTAATATATAAGATTCTATGATTTTCTCATTTCTAGCCATGTAGAAATCGCGCTCAACATACGGCAGATTACTGAGTTTAAGTGCCCGTAAGGCCAGACTGGATTTTCCATATCTGCGAGTTGCTATCAACAAAGTATGTTTGCCATTTTGTATATTTTTTATCAGTACGCCAATTTCCTTTTTACGATTGCAAAAAGCATCGTTAAACGCTATTCCTAAAGGGAAATAATCTCTTAAACGCATTATCTACACCTTGCCTGTAGTTTTACAAAACGGGTCAATTATAACTCGCAACTTTACGACTCGCAACTTTACGACTCGTAAATTGGTCACTTACAGAGTTTATATTGGTAACCATTTGATTAATATTGATAAGATGGCAAGTGAACATTAAAAAGAAGATGGTGTGACCCTAGGCCACACCATTTCAAAAGGCGGGATAATTATAGGGAAAGGTTAAGCTTCAGAATTAGCTTTAACCGTCTGATTATTAGCCATCAAAGTAGCAGCTGGGCAATTTAAGTATTTAGACTGTTTCAACCAAGCATTATCTGGATAATAGGCAAATACCAAAGTACGATCTTTAATAGTGTTAATAATAGGCTGTGCTAGCTTCTGCGGCACAGCAGGGCAACCCCAACTGCGGCCTAATTGACCCGTCTTAGCAATTTGGTCACTCACATAAGAAGCGCCGTGAACGACAATACTACGCGCTTCCGCCTTATCGTTAAATCCTGCATCCAGTCCCTTAAGTTTTAAGGAATAACCATTGTGACCGGTATAGGTAGTACCTGTCACATAAAGACCAATACTGGAAGCATGCGTACTAGACTGGTTAGAGAAGAAATTTGCACTCACTTTGCTACCTGAGCCCTGACCATGTGCAACCACATTATTGAACAATAACTTACTGCTGGCCAGATCAAATACCCACATACGCTTTTGCGCTGCCGGCAGCGAATAATCAATGATGGTCAAAGTCTGACTTTTAGATACACCAGATAACTTAGCGCAATTGTAAGCATCTAGTGCCAACTTAAGTACTTGTGGGTTTAAATTTCCGGCTGCAGCCTGCAAAGCAGGCATCTGGGTATCAATATTTACATTACTATCTGAACTAGTCCCAACACTGGCGGTTGCATAAGTCACAGGAGCTAATATAGCAAAAATAGGAACCAACCATCGTTTCATCATTTACCTCTCTTAAGCGTTCATTTTGAACAAACAACGACCATATTTTGAGCATCCGTAAAGAGCGAAGCGAGGCTCAAAATATGGCCGTTGTTTGTACTATTATGGTGTTGGGCACCTGAACAATAACCTATTGATTAATATAACAAAACCACTAGATTTGAGTACATTTTACACAGTTTTTTCCCCTTTGCCAAGCTTTTTTTACCCTAATATTACGGGTCAAGAGTTGCTTTAATTACAATAATTTAATACTGCCATAAGCTGGAATATGCTAGCATCTATACTAAAATAAAAAGTAGAAACGTCTATAATGCAACTATAATGCAATGCATAGGTAAGGTATCAGATGAATAAATCGATTAAACCTGCAGACATCATGCTGCAACAAGACGGGAGCATTTACCATATAGGATTAAAACCCGAAGATTTGGCTGATACGGTCATCTGCGTTGGTAATCCCGAGCGAGTGGAAATAATTAGCCAATATTTTGACGAGATTGAGCTAAGAAGGCAGCACCGCGAATTCGTCAGCCATACCGGCTGGCTGGAAAAAAAACGCCTCACCGTCATTTCCACCGGCATTGGCACCGATAATATTGATATAGTGCTGAATGAACTCGATGCCCTGGTAAATATCGATCTCAAAGAGCGTGTGGTAAAACCCGCTCATAAAACCCTCAACATCATCAGATTAGGTACTTCCGGCGGCTTGAACGCTGATATTCCTGTAGATTCCTTTATTATTTCACGCTATGCCATAGGCATGGATTTATTATTAAATTTTTATGAATTTTTGCCTACTGACGAAGAAATAGATGGGCTGTCTGCCTTTCTGGAAGCCATTCCTAGAGCACGCGAATTATGCAAACCCTATTTTGTCAGAAGCTGCGAACAACTCTACAACCACCTTAAAAGCGGATTTCTCGAAGGCATCACCATCAGCGCGGCGGGTTTTTTTGCGCCTCAGGGTAGATTACTACGCGCTGGCTCCAGTTTCCCCAATCTGCTAGATAATCTACGTAGCTTTTCTTTTCATGGCGAGCGTATCCTGAATCTGGAAATGGAAGCTTCTGCCCTTTATGGTTTAGGTGAAATGCTGGGACACCATTGTTGTACTATAGCCGTATTGGTCGCTAACCGAGCAACCGGGGACGTCAGCAAAAACCCTACTAAATCTATGCATCAATTGATTGAATCCACGTTACCAAAAATTTTGACCATTCCAGAGAGCTTGAGCAAACTCCAGCATGACCAGGTGTGTTTGGCTGTGTAAAGCTGCTCCTATAAAAAACACTGTCCCGCCTGCGCGAGAATGACAATGCTTCTAAAATTTCATTTCTCAAATTTTCAATAACTTACCAAAACTCCCCTACACATCATCTTGTGGTTTGCTCATCAGCCAACTACAATATCTTGGGTTTGGAAACGTTTAACACTCAAGAATGCCCCAACGGATCAGGACAGAACCCACAACACAAAGGACATGCATTGACTAATCAATAGGAGATAACCCAGATGGAAACCTCTACCCCCATCGCTATGAATTCATCCCGTGTAAATGAACAAAAATTAGACAACCTTCACGACGAATTGGCTGCCACCACCCCCGGCCTGCTACGCGTCATCCGCCGCAATGGCGGTGTAACCCCCTATGACGACAGCAAAATCACTGTTGCCATTACCAAAGCCTTTCTAGCGGTAGAAGGCGGGCAAGCCGCTGATTCGGCACGCATACGCCATACCGTCGCCGAAATGACCCGCCACATTACCGAAGCCTTCAAACGCCGCCTGCCACAAGGCGGCACTATCCATATTGAAACCATCCAGGATCAAGTGGAATTAGCACTCATGCGCGCCGGCGAACATCAAGTCGCACGCTCCTACGTGCTTTATCGAGAAGAACGCCGTAAAGCCCGCAATGCCGAACTACAAGCTGATGCATCTGATACCACAACCGGTTTCACTATCACTTTGCCCAATGGACAAAAAGCCCCGCTTGACCATGCCTGGCTGAACCAAGTGGTGCAAGATGCCTGTCAAAACCTCACCGAGGTTGAACCCGAACTGATTCTTACCGACACCCGACGTAACTTATTCGACGGCGCCCCCTTAAGTGACGTGCAAAAAGCTTTGATTATGAGCGCACGCACCCTGGTGGAAAAAGAACCTAATTACACCTATGTTGCTGCTCGCCTGCTACTCGATCAGTTACGTAGCGAAGTGCTAGGCTTTTTAAATTTATCCACCGCCCATCATCAACTGGACGCCATGCAGGCGCTGTATCCTGAATGCTTCAAGCGTTACATAGCCCGCGGTATCGAATTGGAACTTTTGGACCCAAGACTCGCCGGTTTTGATTTGGATATCCTCGGCAAAGCGCTGGATGCCAAACAAGACCTGCTATTCACCTATATTGGCTTACAAACGTTGTATGACCGCTATTTTCTGCATTCGCGCGGCACACGTTTTGAACTACCGCAGGTGTTTTTTATGCGCGTTGCTATGGGGCTCGCCGTTGCCGAAACTAAAAACCGTGAACAATACGCCATTGAGTTTTATCAATTGCTGTCTTCCCAGGATTTCATGAGCTCCACCCCTACCCTGTTCAATGCCGGCACTTTACGCCCGCAGCTCTCTAGTTGCTTCCTAACCACAGTGCCAGACGACTTAGAGGGGATATACGGCGCCATCCGCGACAATGCCTTGTTATCCAAATACGCCGGCGGCCTTGGCAACGACTGGACACCGGTACGTGCCATGGGGGCCCATATCAAGGGCACCAATGGCAAATCGCAAGGTGTCGTACCATTTATGAATGTCGCTGATGCCACAGCCATTGCTGTCAATCAAGGCGGAAAACGCAAAGGTGCAGTCTGTGCTTACCTGGAAACCTGGCATCTGGATATAGAAGAATTTCTAGAATTGCGCAAAAACACCGGTGATGAACGCCGCCGTACCCATGACATGAATACCGCCAACTGGATACCTGATTTATTCATGAAGCGTGTATTTGAAGGTCAGGATTGGACGTTGTTTTCACCCAACGATGTGCCTGACTTACACGATCGCTTTGGCCTGGACTTTGAAAAAGCCTATAGCGCTTATGAAGCGAAAGCCCAACGTGGGGAACTACGCGCTAAAACTATCAGTGCAACGACACTATGGCGCAAAATGCTGAGCATGATCTTTGAAACCGGCCACCCCTGGATCACTTTTAAAGATCCATGCAACCTGCGCTCACCACAGCAACATGCTGGCGTCGTGCACAGCTCCAATTTATGCACCGAAATTACCCTCAACACCTCAGCCAGTGAAATTGCTGTATGTAATCTGGGCAGCATCAATTTGGTCAACCATATGCAGACTAACGGCCAAGGTCTGGACGTCACCAAAATAAAACGCACGGTGAAAACCGCCATGCGTATGCTGGACAATGTCATAGACATCAATTTTTACACCGTACCGCAAGCACGCCAGTCTAATCTGCGCCACCGCCCAGTGGGACTCGGCATCATGGGATTCCACGATACACTGTATCAACAACACATTCCCTACGCTTCAGAAGCCGCGGTGGAATTCGCTGACCGCTGCATGGAAACCATCAGTTATTATGCTATTCAAGCATCAACTGACCTAGCCGAAGAACGTGGTACTTATGAAAGCTATGAAGGTTCGCTATGGAGCCAAGGCATATTACCCATTGATTCTATAGAACGCCTGCAAGCTGCACGCGGCCAATATTTAGAACAGAATCGCAGCCAAACGCTGGACTGGAATAGTTTACGTCGTCGTGTTGCTACGGTGGGTATGCGTAATTCCAATACCTTAGCCATCGCGCCAACCGCAACTATTTCCAATATCTGCGGTGTTTCACAATCGATTGATCCGACTTATCAGAATCTGTTTGTGAAATCGAATATGTCCGGTGAATTCACCATTGTGAATCCTTATCTGGTACGTGATCTCAAAAAGTTGAACTTATGGGATGATGTCATGATTAATGATCTAAAATATTACGACGGCAGCGTCAAAAATATTAGCCGCATTCCAGATCAGTTGAAACTTCTCTATGCCACTGCTTTTGAAATCGAACCACGCTGGTTGGTAGAAGCGGGCTCGCGACGTCAAAAATGGATAGATCAGTCACAATCACTCAATCTGTATTTATCTGAGCCTTCTGGAAAAAAACTCGATGTGCTTTACCGCATGGCTTGGTTGAGTGGTTTAAAAACGACATATTATTTGCGTACATTGGGAGCTACTAATGCAGAAAAATCTACTTTAGCAACTAACAATTTAAATGCAGTAAAAATGACGACAGGGGCTGCATGTTCTATCGATAATCCAGATTGTGAGGCGTGTCAATAGTTGTAACTGCTCTCCCCTATAAAAAATACTGTCATTCCCGCGCAGGCGGGAATCTATCCTGATTTTGGCTCTATGCCAGAAAAGAAATAGATTCCCGCCTGCGCGGGAATGACAATGCTTCATGTTCTGTATATTTTTTATTGGAACAAGTGTGTGTCGGATATACAAGTAACAACCATGAAATCTAATCCTCAACCCAATAATATTGTTCAGATAACTCCCCAACTTCTACCGTCGGAAAGCATTTAATTCCTTGCTGTTTCTTTATCGGATCAAGATAGCGTTTAACAATGGGAATTAAATCTTTAGCTATATTTTCTTTAAATTGATTTGTGCGCTCTTTCCTTGGCTTCATTAATACTCGCAAAAAGGCGAAAGCATTTTCACCATTTTCCGTACCGATATAATAATTCTCTTGGGCAACAGCACGAATTTTACAGGTACCTATATTCGGTAACCGCGCCATCACTTGGTAGATATCTGCAAATAAATTTTGATAATCAATATTGATTAGATTAGCTGAGTGTTCAAATATAATTTGTGGCATAAGAAATTCCTCTGAAATAGTAAATAAAATAGAGCTAAGAAGAAGTACATCCTTTTCTCAAAGAGTGTGAGCCGTTACCCGTTCCCACAACATATCACGTTTAATGTTGCTGCCTACCGTAGTTAACAATAAGCGATTGCCATCAAAATGATATTGTCTGATATTATCTTTCCCTACCAAATTGGGAAAAAGATGTCCCTGGATGTGATGAATAACCGTGTTTTTTGCTTCATCAATTTCATATGTTCCAAAATAAGCATTATAATTTTGCGGCAATGTATGACACTCTTCCGCTTGAGCTAACATAAAGTCATCGACAATAAATAATGCTCTATTCGGACGCATAATTTGCACTGCCATTATTTGATTGGACATATAGATAATATAACCTATGGCATCGGCACCCCAAGGATATGAAACCTGACCATCAGGATCAGTTTGGCTACAACTGATGAGCCGCCATACGCCTATAAATTGCTTTGCTATATTTGACATGCCGCTCTCCTTATTTGACTGGTGCTTCAGGATAAGTAGATTCACCTGGAATTAACTGAAAATCGTACTCCAATAAAAAATAATCCTTGGCTTTTTTAAAATGACCGATCATATTCTCCATTGCTGTAAACACCACATCCGTCGCAATGATTTTATCTCCAGCCACAAAAACCTGTGTCACCAAGGTTTCAAAATCCGGTGCCGATACAATAAAGTGAATATGCGCAGGTCTATAGGGATGGCGATTAGCAATCGCTAATAAATCACCAATAGGGCCATTCGTAGGTACCGGATAAGGTGTAGGCATCAATGCAAACAATTCATAAGTACCATCATTATCGGTTTTAAAACGGCCGCGAAGATTCATTGTTGTTTGATTAGGATCTTGATTCTCATAAAAACCATTGGTTGCAGCCTGCCAAACATCGACAACGGCATTGGCAATCGGCTGACCTGATGCATTGACTACTTTTCCAGTGATGAATACACGCTCACCTTCTGTGTCTTCTGTGCCAATAAATGCGCCTCTGTCTCTCCAAGGTGGATTTTCACGATAAAACGGACCTAATAAAGCATAGCCCACTTGAGTGGCTTCTGGCGGATGATTAATCATTTCTATCAGCTGACTGACACCTAGCACATCCGCTGCCAGAATAAATTCATTTTGGCCTTGATGCGTCATCTCTGCCATCTGAGTAAGAAATTGCCAAGCATATTCCCATTCGCTTTCACTGAGTTTGGCTTCAATTACAAAGGCATGCCAATGTTTAATTAAAGCTTGTATTAATTCTCGGACTCTAGGATTGGCAATCGCGGAATAAGCACCTAATACTTTGGCTGTCAGTTGTTCTGGTTTTAAATAAGGTTTTTCCATGATAATTCTCCTATGTGATTTATTTTGGGTGTAGACTTTTCCAGCACCTTAAGTTCAATGTGGTTGATATCTTGAGCACGAGAAGTAAGATAAAGTGCTTCCATATTTTTAGTCCTTGATTGAGTAGATAACAGAAGCTATAATATATTAAGAATTTAATTATTTCAATATTCTTAATGAAATTCTTAATATATGCTCCCTTAACTTAACATGAGGTAATCTATGCTAAATAAAGAAGACGATAAGTCCATTATATCTGTGCCATTGCCAGAAGATCATGATCTACCACAGGAAACCCGAGATTTTCTGAAAAATTTACCGGCACTGAACGTGTTTCGTATGTTTGCACATTTACCGCAAAGCCTGCCGCCGTTTATACAACTAGCTAAATCTTTTTTAGAACAAGGTAAATTCAGTCCGCGCGCACGCGAAATTGCTATTCTCCGAGTCGCCTATCTGACCAAAGCACCCTACGAATGGCATCAACATGTTTTTTTAGGTCAAACGGCAGGAATTACAGATGAAGAGATGGAAATTGTCTGTCATGAAAATCCAGTGAGAAGTTTAAATGCAGAAGAAAATTTTATTTGTCAGGTAGCGGATGAATTAACATTGACTAATCATTTACAGGATGAGACATTTAAAAATTTATTTAGCCTGTATAATCATGCACAAGGCTGTGAGCTTATTTTGAATATCGGATTTTATAATATGGTATCGCGTTTTCTTAATGGCACACGCACTCCCATTGAGACGACTAATCCTTTAGCGGGGCTCAGCTCGCCCACTTCAGGATGACAGCTATGTGGATGACAATATGAAAATATTTATAAAGGTATCTCTATGCCCTCAATCCCAAAAAATTTAGTAACCACCCATCTATTATTAAGCAGCAGCATGCCTTTAACTTTATCCGATAGAAGGCTGTATAATTATTTATTACTTCATGCCCTACCCCAATTAAAGAAAACCCAAAATTTTACCCTACCTTTAGCTGAATTAAAGGGTGTTTACGGCACCAACATACCACTAGCAATGCCGGTGAAAGAATCACTCAGAAGATTATTGAGAACCTTAATCGAATTCCAATCTGAGCCACAAAAATGGATTGTGACCAGTTTATTAGAACATGGTGAACTGGATGAACAAAAACAGGAGCTACACTACGCATATTCCGACTATTGCTGCTGGCTATTTACTCAACCTTTAACCTTAGAAAAATGTCTAATTCAAGCACATTTTACGCAAAAATATAGCAATCTACTATATGAAATTTTAAGCCAAGCACATTTTGCAAATCAAAAAACGCTGACATTAGAAGCAACCGATTTACGCGACCGCTTGCTCACTTTAGAAAAAAAATTCTCTAATTTCGGTGATTTCAAACGTTTTGTATTAATGCCAGCTCTGTATGAGATTAATGCCTATGCCAGTTTTGCTGTAAAGTTTCATCTGCAAAAAAAAGGCATGAAAGTAACCCATGTGATGTTTGAAATGACTCCTAAAAGAAAACTGACGCGACTAACTGATGTGGCGACGGTGATCCCTCCGAAAAGACCGATATTTTTTATTGACAATCCTGAATTAGAAAAAGCTTACAGCTATCTCCTAAATGCCGATACGCCACTGCGTCGTAAATTATTCAATAAAGCCATTAAAGCGGCGAAAACAACAGGTATTGTTTTAGATGAAGAGGCTTTTGATTGCCCCGATGTTTGGTTTGATTGGGTTCAAAATGAATTGTTAAATTTAAGCCAATAACAAAACTACACACGCCTTAAAGCGTTTAACAAAAAAATTTTGCGAGTAAAATTACCTCTTGTATTGCCTCTAAGAAACGAGGACGTATAATATAGAATATTTAGACGTACTAATGCGCACTATGAACCAAGAAACAAAACTAACTTTGTGAATCAACAAAGACTTAATTAATTTCGCAAAAAATTATTCAGCGACTCATCATAAATCTATATCAAAAATAGTTGCAGAGTATTTTACATTATTGGCAGAAAAAACCTCATTACCACATCAAGCCACAATTAAAACGGAAACACCTATTACCCAATCCTTAATTGGAATAATGCGTCGGCATAAAGTTTCTAAAAAGGATTAGTAACTATGCAACACCAGGAGAAACGTATGAATAGCCACCTTCAAATGAAACTGTTTATCTTTTCATGACAAATTAATTCACCCACTTTATTTAGTTTCTCAACTTGTTCATATAACTTCATCAACTCATCATGAGTAATTGTATAGTTAGGTCTGTAACGTGCTTCTACATAGGCTTTTTTAAGTAGTTTAAATAATCTTTTATTTTCTGCATTATCCAGGGGAAACACTTGTGCTAAATGATAATCAACTGAATTAGCTAGTTTTCTTAATACATACAGATCATGCGTATTGGGTTTATATCGAATAAAGACTAGCAAAATACCCGAATATAATCTCTCGGTTACTTGATGCAATAAAAATGCTGCCTCAGTATAGTCTTTATTTTGCAAATAAAATCGAAACCCAGATATAAACTTTTCAGCTTTTGAAAACCAATAATTAAAATCTTCCTGTGCAAATTTTTTTCTTTCTGCTGGCGATAACTCTCTTGCTTCTTTTAATTGAAACTTCGCAGAGTCATATAATAAAACACCTTCATTTTTAATATCAGTAAAAAAGTATTGCGCCCTGCTCAAACGCTTATTTACAAAATCAATATCATTTACAATAACGGATACCGGAGTCTTAATATCCACATTTTTTCTAATCCTCTCCTCTATATCACGCTCAAGTTTTGCCTGGGTTGATTCACTATGCGTTTTAACAATGACCAAAATATCAATGTCACTTTGATAGCGATAATAATTTTCATCGTATTTAACCTCTACCCATTCATTACGCGCGTAACTACCAAACAAGATAATCATTTCGGGCATGGAGATTTCCATAATGATCTTAACTATGTCAGCGAGTTCGATTTGTTTATTGCTTGGAAGATATTCTAGGCTGTTTTTCATCAGTCTTCCTGAATTATTTTTTTACAAATAAAGTAGGTTTCGAAGGCAAGATATCCTGCATTTAAATGAACCACCGCAATTCTTGACCCCGACTTGGATGATGCGTATATTCATTTAATGCCTCTTCTACTAAAGAATCAATACCTAATATACCGGAGCAATCATGAGTTTACTAAACTGGAATGAATTCAATGACAATGACAGTCAGACCCCACCCATGCCTGAACCGGATTTGACGCAGGCAAATGCAATAGCAGCCACCAACTCAGCAAACGGCGGTGCAACTGGTTTGGAAGCCGTCAAATTAGGCATGGCGCGTGTGCGCGTGGATGACAAACAAATAATCAATTGTCGGGCTGACCTGAATCAGCTAGTGCCGTTTAAATACCGCTGGGCTTGGGAAAAGTACCTGGCGGCCTGCGCCAACCATTGGATGCCAGGCGAAATCAATATGGCGGCGGATATTGCCATCTGGAAAGACCCCAACGGTTTAACCGAAGATGAACGCCGCATCATCAAACGCAACTTAGGTTTTTTCTCAACTGCCGACTCTCTAGTCGCTAATAATCTGGTACTAGCCGTCTACCGCCATATCACCAATCCCGAGTGTCGCCAATACTTACTACGCCAGGCGTTTGAAGAAGCGCTGCACACCCACAGCTACCAACACATTATCGAGAGTCTGGGGCTGGATGAGGGTGAAGTGTTCAATATGTACCATGAAATACCTTCAGTGGCTGACAAAGCGGCCTGGGCATTAAACTATACCCAAAGCCTCAGCGATCCGGCTTTCCACACCGGTACCCCCAAAGATGACCAACGGTTGTTGCGTGACCTGATCGCCTTTTATGTGATTTTTGAAGGAATATTTTTCTATGTAGGCTTCACCCAGATACTCTCACTGGGACGACGCAACAAAATGACGGGAACTTCCGAACAACTGCAATATATTCTGCGCGATGAGTCGATGCATATGAATTTCGGCATTGATGTCATCAACCAAATCAAAATTGAAAACCCACACCTATGGACGACAGAGCTGCAACAAGAAGCCCAAGATATGATCCGCTCTGGCGTAGATCTAGAATATCAGTATGCCGTAGATACCATGCCACGCGGTATCCTGGGGTTAAATGCTGAAATGTTCCATACCTATTTGCGTTATATTGCCAATCGTCGTTGTGCACAGATTGGTTTACCGGAGCTATTCCCGGGAGCTGAGAATTCCTTCCCGTGGATGAGTGAAATGATGGATCTTAAAAAAGAGAAGAATTTCTTTGAAACCCGAGTGACCGAATATCAAACCGGCGGCACGCTGAAGTGGGATGATGAAGCTTAATCATAGGTAAATATTTTATGACAAAAAACATCAAACACCATCGCCTGATTATTCTGGGCTCTGGACCCGCCGGCTATACCGCCGCCATTTATGCCGCGCGCGCCAATTTAAAACCCGTCCTGATTACTGGCCTTGAACAAGGCGGTCAATTAATGACCACCACTGAAGTCGACAACTGGCCTGGTGATATTGAGGGATTACAGGGGCCGGCCTTGATGGAACGTCTGTTAAAACATGCGCAGCGTTTTGACACGGAAGTGGTGTTTGACCATATTCGCAAAGTAGACTTCCAACAGCGACCGCTCTATTTAATCGGAGAATCCCACGAATATACTTGTGATGCCTTAATCATTGCCACCGGTGCTTCGGCTATTTATCTGGGCATGGAATCAGAAGCCGCATTTATGGGTCGCGGCGTTTCCGGCTGCGCGACTTGTGATGGATTTTTCTACAAAAACCAGAACGTGGCAGTGATCGGCGGCGGTAACACCGCAGTTGAAGAAGCCTTATATTTATCCAATATCGCTAAACACGTCACCGTTATCCACCGCCGCGATAAATTCCGCGCTGAGAAAATTCTCGCTAACCGCTTGTTGGAGAAAAGCAAAACCGGAAATGTGACTATTGCTTGGGATCATGTTGCCGATGAGATTTTAGGCGATGACAGTGGTGTGACCGGTATTCGTATTAAAAATGTCCAAACTGATGAAACCAAAACCTTAGATTTGCAAGGCGTATTTATTGCCATAGGCCATAAACCCAATACCGATATATTTATCGATCAGTTGCATATGAAAAATGGTTATATTCTGACCCACGGCGGCGCCCACGGTAATGCTACCGCCACCAGCGTACCCGGCGTTTTTGCGGCAGGAGATGTGGCGGATTCAGTTTATCGACAGGCAGTGACTTCTGCGGGCACGGGTTGTATGGCAGCGCTGGATGCAGAAAAATATTTGGAAGCGCTGGAATCACAGGAAGGTGCCACACAATCGGCAAATGCAGCTTTAGAGAAGCATTCACAGTGAGTCTTCAGAGAGCCAAAATTATTTTAAACCATTTTTATTATTAAATTCTCTTTTTACCAAGGAAAAGTTGCTTATTTACTACATTTAAGGCATCATCACCGTTTTAATTATTTAAGCCTTAATTTTTATGCCAAAAGAAGATCAAATTGAAATGGAAGGGGTGGTGGTTGAAGCTCTGCCCAATACCATGTTTCGCGTTAAATTAGAAAATGGTCATGTCATCACAGCGCATATTTCGGGAAAAATGCGTAAAAACTACATCCGAATTCTGACAGGTGATGCCGTCACCGTGGAAATGACACCCTATGACCTGACAAAAGGACGCATTATCTATCGTAATCTCGATAAGAAAAAATCTGAAACAGCTCCCGCCGAACCCTCATCATAGCTATTCAGTCCTGTGCCGAATAGTTACAGTTACTCTACTATTTCATTCCCACTCCCCAGATTGCATTTGGGTCAGTCTAGAGCACGTACGCGCAAATTCAAACAATAACTGACCCGAGGTATAAATCTCTGCTATAGGTTGTGCAGCTGCAATCACTAGACGCGTTTTGGCATCATACAGCACATCGATAAAACGTATAAAGGAACGCGCCAAATCATTATCATTTTCACCGATCTTAGTGAGATTGCTAACCAAAATAGTGTCAAATTTTTTCGTGATCGCCAAGTAGTCTTCATGACTGCGAGGAATACCGCAAATATCCATAAAATCAAACCATACCACAGAGCCTGCCTGCTTTTTAATGCGGATACTGCGATTGTTAATCAGCAATGGCGCAAAATCCAAAGCAATACCATGAGAAAACCCAACGAAACACTGCTCCATATTTTCCAAGGTCTTGGTGGTCAACGGATACCAATAATATTTAGTTTGATTACGATAATTAGCACGATAATCATCGACGATTTGTAAATGCACGACATCTAGCCTAGCTTTAATCTCAGCAATAGCCGGTAAAAATAATTCACGCTGTAAGCCATTTTTATATAAATCATCAGGTGACACATTAGCCGTAACAATTAAACAAATTCCCTGTTGAAACAATGCTTGTAGTAAACCACCCAACAACAGCGCATCTGCGATATCGGTGATAATCAATTCATCAAAGCAAATAATTCTGGTTTTGCGCGCCCAGTTTTTCGCTATCATCTGCAATGGATTTTTAGTGCCCTGCAATGCCCGTAGCTCATGGTGCACCTCACGCATAAATGCATAAAAATGGATGCGTAGTTTATCTTCAAATGGCAGGCAATAATAAAAAGTATCCATCAAGAAGGTTTTGCCAATTCCAACACTACCCCATAGATACAACCCACGCGGTGGTGATTTTTTTCGAAATTGGGAAATAAAACCCTGCGGCTCAGTAAGCAGCGCAGTATAGATCGCTTCAAATTTTTCGATGGCAGTTAATTGCTGCCGGTCTTCTAGGATTTCTCCAGCAGCGATTTTTTTTTGATAGTATTCTAAGGGGGTCATGCTGATAGTTTAATGGTTTCTTTTCTGGTATGGGTGTTCAAAAAATACTAAATTTTAAAAAGTGTGCTATTGAAGAACTATCTTAACTCAACCCCGAACTTTTCACCAAGGTCTGTTTCTTGCTTTTCACCCTTTTCGCGCTTTTTCAACACTGCAATTACTTTGTCTTCAAATTTCACCTAATAATCTAGCGGCTTCATAGCGCATCACTAGAATCGCTGCAAAATTCAACGAAAATGCGAGCTGCACCTTCAGATACCCTTAAATGGCGAAGGTGAAGATGGAGAGCGGGTAAGGTGAGAATTTTCTAACTCTTCTTGAAATAAATCATCATCAGAAGATGAACTCCCAAATAGTGAAAAATTATTTTTTCCTTTATTGAAAAAGGCTGGACTTCGGGGAAATAGCTCAGTTTCTATATAATCGTGGTCTACTGGATCAAGCTCTTTAGTTTGTATATCTAATTCATCAATCTCAGCATCACCCGCTTTTAGCAATTCTTCGGTTATTTGTTCAGCTTCCTCTTCGGTTAAAGAGACTATTGCATCGACTGCTTCCCTAGTCCATTTAAAATCACGACCAACTATCTCTTTTCTTAGTCCAACCGCAGCAGCAGCTTGAGTAGTAAAATCTCTTACCATATTTTTAATATCTTGGTCCGTATTTGTTGTTTTATTTGTTTTTTCATCTGACATAACACACCTCTTAATTTATATACCTTAAAATTCACTATTTACACTTTTGAGATACTAACAATAAAACAAATTGCAATAAATGGCCAAAAAGGTTAATGTTAGTTGACAAAATTGCAACTATTGGGCTATTAAATGAGCAAATTCGAGCAAATTGCCACTTTCGTCTCCGTCATTCAAGAACATGGCTTCGCCGCCGCTGCCAAGAAACAAGGGATATCTACCTCGGCAGTTAGCCGACAGATCGCTAAATTGGAAGCCTCTCTGGGAATACAGCTACTCGTGCGCACTCCAAGACGCATAGCCCTCACTGAAGCAGGAAAACAATATTTTCAATATTGTAAAAATGCCTTACACGAAATTACTAAAGCAGAAACGGCTATCGCCGGCAGCCAATCAGAAGCTGTAGGGATTTTAAATGTGATGGGCAATCGTTTTTACATTGAAGAATTTTTTTTCCCACGCTTGGCGGAATTTATGCAGCAAAACCCAAAGCTTAAAATCCGCTTTGAACTGGCAGAAAGGTTCCCAGACCTAGAGGAAGAAAACGTCGATATTATATTTGGCACATCCCTGGAAGGGCCACCCAGTTTAGTGCGCCGTCGCGTGGCAACTACCCGCTATGTGTTATGCGCATCGCCAGAATATCTGAAAAAATATGGCACTCCAGCAAAACCTGCCGATCTAGTCAATCATCGTTACATCACGCATGCCGTGCGAAAACCAGATATCATTCAGTTTAAAAATAATGAAGAATTATATTTAGAACCGATTTTATGGCTCAACGACAGTCATACCATGTTGGAATGCGCCATCCAAGGTATAGGGATTATCAAAGTATTAGAAAATATTGCTGAGGAAGCACTGCGAGAGAAACTGCTGGTTGAAATCTTGCAGGAATACAATGATTCACAGCGGACAATTTACCTCTATTATTTACCAAACCGCTACTTACAACCTAAAATTCGGCGCTTTATTGATTTTTATACTGAGAGTAAATGAACTCCACCTCATAGAGTAAACATGGGAATGCGCAATAAATTCTTTGCCGAAGAGAATTCAGTCTTTGATTTAACAAATTATCTGCGCGAGATTCAATGCCCCTTACTTATTTTGGCTTATCTTTTGAAAAAGTTTTTGGCGAATTGTTGGAAGGTGCTCCTTCCATGGTTTTTGCTATCTTTTGTGGCCGTTTTTTGAATTTATATACGATTACTAAATTAAAAATGTTAACTAGGGGTAGATATTTCTGGTTAAGGAGTATCTTTGCCTGCTTAATAGGTGACCTAATCACTTTAACCTTAGTATACTCTATAATTTTTCATAATCTTCCGTTTTCTGCTGTATCTCAGTTATACTTCTCTGATTTATTTGTGCGCGTTTCCTATTCTATCGTCGGCGGCGGACCTGCTGTATTGGTGGTTAATTATTTAAAGAAGAAAGAAGGTTTAGATGTATATGACCATGGCACAAATTTTAATCCATTTAAATTCAGTCTTTCAGATTAGTGATTATGGCCAAGAAATATCTTAGCCTGGGTAAGGTTCTAAAAAAACTTTTATTTGAACGCGATCTCAAGCCCGCTGATTTAGCTCGGGAGGTCAATATACCTCCCCCAACTATTCACAGACTCATCACCGGCAAATCCACGCGACCCTATGAATCATCTTTAAAACCTATTGCTAAATTTTTTCAATTTCAGTTGAACAGCTTATCAAAAATCCGCTATTGATTCAGAAAATAAATTACTTATATCAATACCTATCATCAGTTGGAAACAACTGGATAACTGGCCATCAGCTATTAAATCTTCCGATAAAAAAATAGTAACGCTAGGAAATTTAAGCCCAAATTGCTTTGCCTTAGTACTCGATGATTCTTCCATGGAACCTGCTTTTCAGGTAGGCGCATTGCTGATCTTTGATCCCGAAAGACAACCTCGAGATCGAAGCTATATCCTAGTCAGACTAGAAGAAAATAATCGCTACTTCTTTAGACAATTAATTATAGACGGCAACGATCATTATTTAAAACCTCTGAATCCTGATCTCAGTTTATTTAAAATGCGATTCTTAGATAAAAAAGACCAGGTCATAGCTTGTTTAATAGAGTCTAGAAATAAACTTCTACCCGAAGACCAATTGAAAATGTTGGAGGATATTTGAAATGTTAAAAAAAAAATACTTACGAAGATCCGTAATTTAGTTAAAGAATTATCTTCATTATACCAAAAACCAAGCTACATCCCAGCCTATCGTGTCGTTGAAATTAGTCTAACCGACACTGATGAATACATAATTACTGCGCAATTAATTTATAAAAATTCAATTTTTCAAGCTAAGCCAGAAGAAATTTTAGCCAGTGATCATTTAGTTGACCAATTTTCTCCTCGTGATATACGCGCCCTGACTTATTTAGGATACCTTATGATAAACAATCCAAAATATAAAATATTGGCACAACATTTATCTGAACAGCAAGATAAAATGTTATTTGCTTTACGCAAGAAAGGGCAAAAAAATGTTATTATCAAAACTGCTGATGAAATAATGAAGGAAAAAGATATTCTAAATAATCTAAAAGCAGAAGATGCGCAAATGATTGGCTACACCTGCAACTAAAGCATTGGCTCTCCCCTAATTAAGGGGGCATTTTAATCAAAAATAATATACCTTACTCATTGATTGGATGAGAAAAAGGAGATTAAAAATGCCCCAACGGGATTTTATCCTAAATTTGCCCGGCTTTACTATCAAAAAAGTCAGTG
>DASZWJ010000021.1 GCA_035546635.1 Gammaproteobacteria bacterium | reverse complement strand
CTGGACTTTAGCCAATTATGCCGCTAAAGCCAGCTGATAAATCAAAGCATTAGCCTGATTGGCCGTAATTTTTAATAAATCACTCTCATTTTCAGACTTTGAAAAATACTTTTTGGTCAAAATTGATTTTCTGACCAGCGTTATAATATCGCTAAAAGTCGACTCTCCATTTTTGTCATACCATGATGTTTTTTCTTGTATAAAAACAGGTTCTTTTTCATAGATTTTAAGGCCTATCAGCGTCACCAGCGAATAAAGCCCCATTAATAATGGAGTTGATCTCTGAATGGCCTTGTCTGACCACTGTCGTTGAGTTTCGATACCTAAATGGGCGCGTGTTTCTTCAAAAGTCACCTCGATATTCCAACGCAGCACAAACCAATTAATAATCTGTTCTGGCATATCAGTTATGTTTGTACTAAAAAATGTTTCAGCAACATTTTTTCCATCAGGCGTCTTGACCAAGACAATCCGTACAGGCAATGGAGGTATGCCCGCATGGTACCATAAACACACAAACGTCAAATATTCGATGGCTTTTTTCTTTCCACCATACCAATTAACTTCCATTGTTTCCCAAGTCTTGCGATTATTTTCCAGCAGTTTTTTGAGGAAAATGCGTTTACCTTTAATGGGTTTCCTGCCCAATTTTTTTCTTTTCAATTTGGGGAGATCAAATAGCTGAGCATCCAACCTAAAGCGAGATACCAGTGTGACTTGATGCATAACGCAAGTACGCGCCAATTTCATACAGGCATAAGCGCCATCTCCTATTAAAACCCAGGGGCGCTTTGCCCAGCGAGCAATTAATTTCACCATCTGCTGCGTCCAGTCAATCGAGGTCTTATGCCGTTTGTTCGCTTTTTCATTGCATTGTTTTGATGGTGCGAGAATGGTTAAAAAAGGTAGCGCCCAAGGACGCTTACACCAAGGCAGCGGCACAATCAACGTCATGCATTCCCACTTTAACCCAAAAGATGTTATGACTTTCGATTCACTTGAAAGCACCGCATCGCGGTAAACTCCTTTAGCTTTTATTTTTTTGCCTCTTCTGCGCTCTAATGTTTCATCAACAGCGATTAAAATAGGCCATGTCTTTGGCAATAGGTTCAGCAGCATCCCAAATAAGATTTGGCTTAATACGAGACCGCTCCACTGAGCCTGGCTTAAAAAACGGTGGTATTTAGAAAAATTTCTCTCTCCAGATAAGTTCATGACGCGCAGGATATTGCTTATCCGTCTGGCTCCTCGGCACAGTATCGCTCCGATTAATAAAATTTGAGCTTTTTCCCAAGTCGGCAATGTAAATACAGGTGCAAATAAAGCAATAACTGATATAATTTCTGGTGTCATCGCTGGCAGTTCCTCTTGTTATTTTTGTTTTTTGAGAAACTTAAAAATACATGATCTGCCAGCTTTGGCAACTGATTTAGCTTACTTTTTTCAAATTAACCCAGCCAAAAAATGGCTAAAGTCCAGGAATAATAGAACTGTTTTAATATTCCTCCCGATATTCATCAATTGAACAGGGTTTCCAATTCGTTCTCATTAAGAGGGCGATCAATATCCGAATTGCTTTTTTATTTTGTATCTGACTAACAAAGAATTTAAAATGGAAAAGGTCATCATGCTAAAAAACTATAATACTACTCTAACGCGTGGACTAACCTTGATTTTAGCCGCAGGCTGTGGGATAGCAGTGGCTAATATCTATTATTCACAAACCCTAATTTCACTCATTGGTACTTATTTGCATTTAAATCACACTTTAACTAGTTTTATTGTGACTTTAACTCAAATTGGTTATGGCGCCGGTCTAATTTTTATCGTACCAATGGGCGATTTAACTGAGAATCGACGTTTAATTTTCTTATTGCTGTGCGCAAGTGCAATAGCATTGATCGGGATTTTATTAGCCCAAACGAGTTGGGTTTTTTTGACCTTCTCTTTTTTGTTGGGGTTAACTTCAGTGAGTGCACAGGTGATTGTCCCCTTCGCTGCCCATCTGTCATCTGAAGAAAGCCGTGGCAAAACTGTCGGTAATATCGTCAGCGGTTTATCGCTTGGTGTCATGTTGGCCAGACCTTTGGCCAGTTGGTTGGCAGATTTATTCATGTGGAAAGCGGTGTTTATTCTGTCATTATTCTTAGTGCTAATTTTTGCATCACTGGTATTAATCAAACTTCCACGAAGACAACCTCAGGAAACTTCTTCTTACGCGGCAATATTGACTTCCTTGCTGCAGCTATGGAAACGTTATCTCATACTACGTCGTCGTTCCACCTACCATGCGTTTTTATTTGGGGCCTTTAGCTTATTTTGGACATCGATTGCCTTGCTGCTGTTGGGACCCAACTTTCATTATACACAAGGCCAAGTGGCTTTATTTGCCTTTGCGGGTATCAGCGGCATATTAGCAGCACCATTGGCGGGTCGCTTGGCAGATCGCGGGTATTCACGTTCGGTAACTGGTGCGGCCATGATGTTAGTTGCTCTGGCATTTCTTCTCGCAAATTTAGGCAAGGATTCGATTGTAGCGCTGTTATTTGCGGCGATTCTGTTGGATGCTGGAGTCTGCTCTAATTTGGTGTTGGGGCAACGTGCCATCTATATGTTGGCCGCCGCAGAACGGGGGCGATTGAATGGCATCTATCTCAGCACTTTTTTTATTGGAGGAGCAGTAGGTTCGGCATTAAGCGGCTTTGCCTACGCTAAAGGGGGCTGGATTGCTATTTGTAATATCGGTTTAATTAGTGTATTGATAGTGTTCGCTTACTATCTAACGGAGTTTTTTGCTCAATTTAAGCATAAAAACATAAAAGGTTAAGTAGAGAAAGCTGTACAGCCACGCTGTGAAAACGTCAATGTACGTTTGGAGTGTTCATTCTTTTACGTAATGTGACGCAATCCAAATAAGAACGTACCATTCGTACAGCCTATATAATTTCAATTTCTGAAATATTGATTTTCATTTTATGTGATTTATTGTTGTTATTAAAATATCTATACTAACGCAATACAACAAAAATAAAATAAATTTCACTCAGGTCAGTCGGCAAAAATTTGCTCAATTAACGCAAATTCTTGGCGCGGTGATATCTTGGTCCCAGATTAACGTTAACATATATTTCAGCTGTTTTTGCCAGTGTCGATATAGGAAAACAACTTTATAACGCTCGTTGCGCCATGTGTTATGGTTTTGATGCTGCAGCTACAGGATATTTAGCCCATAAAAGCAATCCACTAACACCTGATCTGACCACACCCGCTTTTCAGAAAAGATTGCGCGAATACCCAGGAGTTATTGGTTCTTCTATAGTACTGCGTCCGAATGGTAACTTGATTCCTAATATTTTGAAAGGAAATGGAGTTAAAGTTCCACCCCATACCTGGACAGAAGATGAATTAAGAGCGCTAAATATATATATGTTAACACTGATTTTTAAAAAACCAGAGAATACAAAATAAAAATCTTAAATTTATGATACATGATTGTCTAATGAATCGGGACACTTATCGCAGGGGTCCGATTATTTAATCTAGCACCGTGGGTCTTTAAAAAAAGTTAAGTGAAAAAATTAACCTAACTGATTGGTTAAGTTGGGATTATGGAGTGGAGATGTTGTTTGAACTTTCGCTGAGGGGGATGACGAAGGCGCAGTTGATTGCAATTTAAATTGCCCTTGTTTGGTCGCAAGGGTAGAAAGCAATGGTGTCGTTGATTGCGAAGGTGCCATATGGCTGATTGTGCTAGAAGAACTGCTGGCACTGGATGCCTCTGTTTGATTAGACCTTGCCATGTGTATGGTAACAACTCTGTTAGTATTAACAGGAAATTTTACATCTTGTTTTGATTTAACTTCACCATTCGTTTGTGTATTTCCAATAGCAGGCAAATCGTTTTGGCCTATGGAAATAATAGGCCGTTGAAGAGAAAACCTATTTTTAAAGGCTACTTGCTCTATAAGAAGGCATATTCTATCTCGTGCGGCATCAGCCATATCTTTATCAAATTGTCTTAATGCTTCAGGATGTAACTTAGTTGCTAACAAAAGTAATTTATCTTCTTCAAGTGGCTGATTTTTATAGCGAGCCAGCATTTTGTTTACTGTGTTTTGGTCAGCTTTCTGGATAGCCGTTAATAATACTCGTTCCCAGTTTTTCAAATGATATTGCCAATATATTTTAAGTAAACCAGTGTTGGTTTTTTTCTCATCAATTGGTTGGTTTTTAATTTTAATTATTGGTTGAGTTTTGATTTTTGTTGATGTCGACACTAATCCAAACTCATTAAAATTTTTGATTATTTCACGATTGCTAGCATGGTAACTATCTGTGATCCATAAATTTAATGCTTTCTGGATAATTTCGGATTTTGCTCGTTTGGCCAAGTTAAAATCCTTCTTATATAATGCAATACCTAAGCGAGCCTCAGCGTATAATTTACTTCCTTCGACTTCTTTATAGTTAATGACTTCCTCTTCGCTTTTATAGTAAGGAATGGCCGTAGTGAAGGCGCTATCGAGGCTGGTTGCGTTTGATAAAACCACTCCCGCTGGTTGACTAATAGTGGCATCGATTAGATTAAATTGATTAAATTTAATAATGAATGCTTTGTTGTGCTGTGAATCGCAAACAATAGCACCGTATTTTGGGATCTGCACCCTAGGCACATCAATGCCCAGAGCAATTGACAATTCAACGGCGAGAACAGGTGCTTTTAATAAATTATTTTTGTTATCTGGCTTCTGAAATACAAAAATTTCATCAATATTACCTTTTGTATATTTAATAAAATCTTTAAATCCTTGTTCGCAGGAGTCAGGATTGCGGGCATGATACAGGGCAAAATTGCCGTCTTTTAATTTTGCCACTACAGCCTGACAAGGTCCTAGGTTACTGGTAAAAAGTAAACCATTATCAGTTGTAACCATAGCCTCCCCAACCCCCACCTCATGGATTGGGCTATGTCTTGGATCTTTCTCTACATATAATGTAACTGAGTCTGAATATTGGTAGTGAGTTGCAGATGAATTAGAGTATTTTACTATTTTTTTAGTTTCGCTAGCTGGCAATTCAGTGCTCATGACGCGCCTCAATTTAGTTTGAGATTATAATTACTCTCGATAGTGCTTGTTAAAGGTAAGTTTTATGATATCCAGCGTTTAGGATTTAAATCTATCTGTTCAACAATGCTGGAAACTAAAAAAATCCTTGTGACAACGTTGGGTTAATATATTATATGTTATCAACTGAATCTGAAGATTTCCTGAAATGCCAAATTCATTGGACAGGTACTTTTTCACCTTGATGAATTGATCTGTCATCATACTCGAGTTCTTAAATATGATTCTTTTCTTCTAGAAATGCCATAAATCGATATGTCAGAGATTCCTTAGAAGCATTGGGTGGCCATACGGCATAAACAGACAAGGATTCAGCCTGCCATTCAGGCAGAGGTTCAATAAGATATCCCTGACGAATATCTTCAGCCACAAGGAACGCGGGTGGGGTTGCTAGTCCTAACCCAGCAATGGCCAACTGGCAAACAGCATCCATGCTATCAACAATGATTCTTGGCTCAAAATGAATTGAACAAGTTTTCCCCTTTTGATTGATTAACCTCTTGGTATGTGGGCGCACTTTGAGCCCAATCCAATCCCATTTCAGTAAATCCTGTGGTCGTCGAGGCGACTTATACTCATTCATTAAAGAAGGAGCGATGATTAGTTTTCGTGTCATAGTAAAGAGTCGTTTAGATTTTAAACCACTGTCTTTTAAGTTGCCTATTCTAATCGCAAGATCAATGCCTTCCCGAATCAAATCCTGTTGCGTATCGCTAAAGTTTATTGAAAGTGCTACTTTGGGAAACGCTTTGGCAAATGCAGCAATATGGCTAACCAGAGGACTTCTTGTCAGCATTGCTGGGACAGTCAAATTTAATTTACCTGTGGGTTCCTCTGCATGGTAGGCAATGCTATTAAGGCCTTTTTCTGCAGCCAATAGCATGGCTTCTGCGCTCATAAATAATTTTTCGCCTTCATGAGTAAGGGAAAGTTGTCTTGTGGATCGGTAAAGCAGGGCGACGCCAAGTCGCTCTTCCAGCTGTGCCACATGGTGGCTCACAACCGAAGGTGAAAGCTGTAACGCATTGGCTGCTGAACGAAATGAGCCCGCCTCTACTACTTTAGCGAAGATGGCCAATGCCCGTAGTTCATCAATCATTGTATTATCCTATAAAATAATTAATTCTAATTATACTATCTTATCACGCTCTTCTGTATATGGTAATCTATCAAAATAACGTGATATGAAAGCTTTTAGGAGAACCTATTGAATAACAAAGACTTAGCAAGTAATAAATGTGTCATCGTGATCGATCAGTCTTTACCTGTTGGCGTCATTGCCAATACGGCAGCAGTGCTATCAATTAATATAGGAAAAATAATCCCAGAAATTGTTGGTCACGATCACAAAGATAATGCGGGAGATAACCATCATGGCATAACGACGATGGCCATCCCCATTTTAAAAAGTAATGGCTTGGCACTTAAGGAAATGCGCCAAGCAATGAAGGTCTATGAACCAGATTTAATAGTGATTGACTTAATTACGGCAACTCAAAGCACTAAAAGCTATGCAGACTATGTCCATCAATATGAAAATACTCCAATTGAGTATTTAGAGTATCTAGGATTAGCGCTGTATGGCGAGATAAAAGTCGTCAATAAATTTACCGGTAGCTTGGGATTATTAAGATAGTTTTCGAGAAAATAACGATGAAACTTTTTAGCATGTTTTCATTTTCTTTGGTCATGTCAATTACGCCAGGACCGGTGAATATGATTATTCTTTCCTCCGGCATTAACCATGGAGCAAAGAAAACTATCCCTTATGTGTTTGGGGCAACTGTAGGCTTTACCTTATTGTTGCTTTTTATTGGATTTGGATTTTCACAGTTTATTAATGCCTATCCATCTTTTCTGACTTATTTAGCGATCGCGGGCTCTTTATATATTATTTATATCGGATACAAAATTGCTTCTTCTAAACCAAAGTTGGAATTATGCAAAAAAGATGTTCCTAAATTTTACGAAGGTCTTTTGCTTCAATGGGTGAATCCTAAAGCATGGATTGCTTGCGTATCTGGCGCTTCAATCTTCGTAAGTCAAGAAAGCTATAATGCATTGTTAACATTTACCCTGATATATTTTATTGTATGTTATATTGCACTTAGTATTTGGGCAGTCTTGGGTGATAAAGTGTCATATTTATTAAAAGATTATTTTCGCCTACGAGTCTTCAATTTCATTATGGGATTAATTTTGATTATAACAGCTGGATATTTATGTTATGGTCAGTTTTAATTAGAAGCTGTCTCAAAAATATTTTAGCTGTCATCCTTCGCTTACGCTCAGGATGACAATCTAGAGACAGCTTCTAGTTTGAGTTTCGCGCCAGCGGCTAATTTTTCACTTTAATCAATTTGAATGTCATGTCGTGTTTTTTTATAAAAGCTAGCGTAAAACAGTAGCGCCATTAAAGACATAACTAAAATCACTGCTGCTACTGAAGCAATGGTTTGATTATACACGACCCCAACAGCAAAACTGCCCAGACTACTAAACCCAGTCATGCTAAATCCCAACATTGCCGCAGCAAAACCACCTGAATTCGGACTTGCAGACAAGGTTTCTTTCGCAAGTGGACTGCTCGCCAATCCGAATCCAGCGGCATATAACATCATAGTTCCTACAAATCCGTAAAGATTCTGTGAATAAATAAAACTCACTAACAACATAGCCACAGCAGCTAATACAATGAGAATTGATCCCAGTAAAATCACTCGATCTGTACGGTAGTGTTTGACTAATTTATCAACCAACAAAGATGTGACGATAAAAGCGCCAAATACGGCCAATTGAGTCACACCAAAATATTGTGCGGGTATTTTTAGTAAGTTGATAATGACAAACGGCGCGCCTGATAAATAAGCAATTATCCCGCCAAAAAATAGTCCATAAGCTAACAGATGGCGAATAAACATCCGATTTTTTAAAAGGCTCCAATACGTCGTCCATAAAATGCGCGGATGCAGAGCAGTTAAATCCAAAGTGCTTTTGCTTTCAGGCATCCATTTCCACAAGCCTATAAGACCTATCAAACCTAATACGAATACAAGAAAGAAATTTGCGCGCCAGCCTAATAGTAAAAATATATAGCCGCCTATTAATGGCCCCAATAAAGGAGCGGCAGAATTACATATATTTAGCAACGATAGCAAGCGAACGCACTGGTGACCGCTAAATAGCTCATGAATCACTATGAAGCTGACTACCGTTAAACTGCAAACACCCACACCTTGAAAAAAGCGTGCCAAAATTAAATATCCAACGTGATTGCTTATTGCGCAAATGAAGGTTGATAATAAAAATATCAAACCACCCGCAAACAACACCATGCGCCGCCCATAACGATCAGCAAGGGGCCCCATCAGCAATTGGGGTACGGCAGCACCTAAAAACCACAGTGCCAAACTCATTTGTACAAAATGCGCGTTGGTATTAAAAATATGCACTAAACTGGGCATGCTCGGCATGTAAATGTCATTGGAGACATTACCAGTAAAGCTATACAGAAATAAAAAGATTGGAAACCAGAATAGATTTTTAGCTGACTTCGAAGGTGAAGAAAGAAATTTAGCCATTTTGTAACCTCATACAAAAAAATACATAAGATAAACAAATCCCCAAAGTTAGGGATGTTGACCCGTTATGCAGAGTTGTATGTAGCTAAGCGGCTAAAATCATGATGTACCTAAATTGATAATGTTTAAACTTCTTTATTATAACATGCTTGAAACCGATGGGTCAATGTTTTAAGGAAGATGTGTTTTAAGGAAGATGTTTTAAGGAAGAGGTTTAAACGTTGGGGCTGCAGCTTTTATTAAAGGTCGGGTAGAGCACACTTTGGGGGCTTTTAGCCACAAATGCCATTCATAGGGGGATTCCTTATAAATTCACGTTCAACGAACTTTGGGCTAGCCTCTGAGAACAATTTAGCCAAACTGGAAGGTAATTCTTGGTACTTTATTAATTGCTTGCCTTGACTGTCAGTCGTTATTGAATTTAGCATTCTGAAATTAATATACGAGTTATTTAAATCTCCATTTTTTCAGCCTATTTTTTGAACTATCAGAAGAGTCTGGGTTAGATTTTAAGCTATTTAACGGAAGGTATTCTTGAGTCAAATAATGGTTAGTATGGGCAAAGTAATTACCTTGCTTGGATAAAACCTTGTAGGTAAATTTGCGCGTCGGATCTAGATTGTTATCACCATAGGCAACTTCAACGGTCAATATCTTTTTGCCATCAGCAATCTGGTAAAAATGAGGATCGGCAACACTAAATATTTTAGATAAAAAGGCAGTATTTCATCAACAGTATTAAAGTTTTGCAAGATACCGTATTTAATCATCCCCTCAGCTGTGCCATTTTCTGGTTGCTGAAATCTTCTATTTTTATTTGCATTGGGTGGAAGTGGGGAATCTTCTTCGATAATAGTTAATCCATGCTGATTTACTCCCATGGATACATTATTTTTTGAAGTTAGTGCATAAAACTCATTGTTGTGGTTATAATTATTTTCATATTAATTGTTGAATTGCTGTATTGGCACTACGGGAAAGGCAAATAATATTCTATTTAAGTTCTTTTCTTAAAAAATAAAATATGGAATTTTTCGGCAAGCCATGCCGCTCAAGCTCAACCCGATAACCCAGTTTTTTATATAAATCGAGTGCTTCCCAGCTGGTTGTGTTGACTGCGCCAGACAAACATTTTTTCTCTAATCCTAACTTTTCAGCAGCTCGCATTAATTTCGTACCATAACCTTTTCCTCTCAGCTGTTCATCTATCCACAGTTGATCGATATAGAGCCAATTATATCCGATATTGCCATTACATCCGCCTTTGATTACATTGTTTCTATCACGGATAAAGAATGCAAACGGTTCTATTGGCTCCAATCCGTGTTGTTTAGTGTTATTGGCTATGCCTTTAGCCAAAATATCAATTTCTTGGAACAGGGGATTTTCTTCATATGTCATGGAATAAGTCATTTAATTGATCGCTTTTAATTTGCTTTGAATCAAGAAAGATAACTGCACAGCCTGGTTGCATAATGTAGTGTTAAGAATTGACTAATCACTTATAATATCCTCAAAATTTGTTGCGCCACTTTTGTGCGATTGGGATTATGCATCGTTATGTATAACCTTGCAAATTGCTAAAGTGGCGATCTCAGACACAAAATGATTAAAAACTATGAAATTCACTTCTAATGACGATTTAACCCATTCCTCCGCATTTATTTCTCTAGAAACAATAGAACCCTATCGTTCCGGCTCATTAGATAGTTTAACATTTGCTGTTAAAGATTTAATCGATGTAAAAGGAATGGTCACTGGATGTGGGAATCCAAGTTGGGCAAAATCACGCCCACCTGCAGTGACTCATGCGATCTGTGTTGAACAATTATTAGGTGCTGGAGCCACTTTCCTAGGAAAAACCCATACCGATGAACTTGCCTATAGTCTACTCGGTGAAAATTTTTTTTATGGCACCCCATTAAATCCCCGTGCTCCTGACCGAGTGCCAGGCGGTTCCTCCAGTGGATCTGCCTCGGCAGTTGCATGTAACCAGGTCGATTTTGCGCTAGGCACTGATACAGGAGGTTCTGTTAGAGTACCTGCCAGCAATTGCGGCATTCTAGGATATCGACCGTCTCATGGAATGATTTCTGTTGCAGGTGTTAATCCTTTGGCCCCAACTTTTGATACTGTTGGAGTGTTCACAATTGACCATCAAATTTTACAACGGGTGGGAAATGTATTAACAGGATTACCTATTTATAAGAAGCCCATTAACCTTAAGATTTTTTTTCTTGAAGATATATTACAAGTCTGTGATTTAGAAGTTAAAACAGCATTAGCTCCTACTCTTGCATGGTTGAAAAATAAATTTTCAGTAGAAACCACCACCTTGCAAAAAATTACCGGAAAAAAAATTAATTGGAAATGGTTATATGAAAATTATTTTATTCTACAATCGACAGAAATTTGGAGTACTTTAGGTGATTGCGTAGAAAATAGTGGTGCAGAGTATGGTCCCGTAATTGCTTGTAATTTCCATACGCTAGCCAAAACAGCTAAAAAATTAGATATACAATCTGCTATAGAAAATAGGGAATTTTTCGCGCAAGCAATCAACCAATTTTTACAAGAATCAATATTATTGTGTTTTCCAACAACGCCTGCTTTTGCACCGTTACTGGGCACCATTGGTACTGGACTTTAGCCATTTTTTGGCTGGGTTAATTTGAAAAAAGTAAGCTAAATCAGTTGCCAAAGCTGGCAGATCATGTATTTTTAAGTTTCTCAAAAAACAAAAATAACAAGAGGAACTGCCAGCGATGACACCAGAAA
>DASZWJ010000020.1 GCA_035546635.1 Gammaproteobacteria bacterium | reverse complement strand
GCGGGTCTGCGGCATCGGACCATCGGCGGCGGATACGACTAATATCGCACCATCCATCTGCGCAGCACCGGTAATCATGTTCTTGACGTAGTCGGCATGGCCTGGGCAATCTACGTGAGCGTAGTGACGGCCTTCTGACTGGTATTCTACGTGCGCTGTTGCGATGGTAATACCGCGCGCTTTTTCTTCTGGCGCTTTATCGATCTGATCGTAGGCCAATGCACTGCCACCAAACTTATCCGACAACACCTTGGTTAAGGCTGCCGTCAGCGTTGTTTTACCATGATCTACGTGACCTATTGTTCCCACATTAATGTGCGGTTTTGTACGATCAAATTTTTCCTTTGACATGCTATTTCTCCTAAATTAAACGTTATATATTTTTGAAGAACGGGAATTGTCGTAAATTGTAGAATTCCAATTTTTACAAACCCACATTTATTAACTGCTTCTTTGCAGCGCCTCCAATAAACTGGAGCCCACAACCGGACTTGAACCGGTGACCTCTTCCTTACCAAGGAAGTGCTCTACCGACTGAGCTATGTGGGCGTGTTTTTTTAGAGACTATCATCTTATCTTAAAAAGAGTAAGGCCTAATTTTTTCCCCTTACCGCAAAATGGAGCGGGTGATGGGAATCGAACCCACGCTATCAGCTTGGAAGGCTGAAGTTCTACCATTGAACTACACCCGCAAACAGAAAAAGCAATACCAATACTGATTTATGACCTAATTCAATGCAGCGCTTCTTCGGCAGCAGCTAACATGTCTGAATTTGGCAATTTATCTCGACCGGTGGAGGGGGAAGGATTCGAACCTTCGAAGGCTGAGCCGGCAGATTTACAGTCTGCTCCCTTTGACCGCTCGGGAACCCCTCCAAAAAATTGAGCCCGTCATTTTGCGGCACTATGGGTTTAATGTCAACTAAACAAATCACATAAAGTAAGACTGTCATCCTGGGCGCAGCGAGGGTTCTTCTTATGGTGGCATTTTATGCTTTGTTGGTGCTATCACAAGGAGATCCTTCGCTGTACTCAGGATGCCAGCTGGGCAGGATGAATGACCAGGCATGAAATAAAAAGCCCCGCTATAAAACGAGGCTTTTCATATACTTACAAGATGAATGGCTAATTACATCATACCGCCCATGCCACCCATACCGCCCATGCCTCCCATATCACCACCACCTACTGGTGCGGTTTCTTTCTTGGGAATTTCAGCAACCATTGCACCTGTGGTAATCATCAGGCTAGCAATAGAGGCAGCATTTTGTAATGCGGTGCGTGTAACTTTGGTCGGATCCAAGATACCCATATCGATCATATCACCAAAATCGCTTGTGGCGGCATTGTAACCAAAATTACCTTTGCCATCTACCACTCTGGCCAAAATAACAGAAGCTTCTTCGCCAGCATTGGTAACGATTTGTCGTAATGGAGATTCCATCGCACGACGCAAGATAGCAATACCGGTATTTTGATCGTCGTTATCACCCTTGAGATTTTTAATACCTTGCAGGGCACGAATTAAAGCGACTCCGCCGCCTGGAACCACACCTTCTTCCACCGCAGCACGTGTTGCATGTAATGCATCTTCCACACGAGCTTTTTTCTCTTTCATTTCCATTTCAGTGGCAGCACCGACTTTGATCACTGCGACACCACCAGCCAACTTGGCCAGGCGTTCTTGCAGTTTTTCACGATCATAGTCAGAGGTGGTGTTATCGATTTCAGCGCGAATTTGCGTAATTCTCGCTTGAATATCTTTGCTGGCACCAGCGCCATCAATAATGGTGGAGTTTTCTTTAGTGACCACGATACGTTTAGCAGAACCCAAATCAGCTAATGTGATGCTTTCCAGAGAAATACCTACTTCTTCAGAAATCACTTTACCACCCGTTAATACAGCAATGTCTTGCAACATCGCTTTACGGCGATCACCAAATCCAGGCGCTTTCACTGCAACGACTTTGACGATGCCGCGAATGGTGTTAACTACCAAGGTTGCTAAGGCTTCACCTTCTACATCTTCAGCAATTAATAGCAAAGATCGGCCAGATTTAGCCACAGCTTCCAGTATTGGTAGTAATTCACGAATATTGGATACTTTTTTGTCAACCAATAGGATGTATGGGCTTTCGAGTTCAGCGCTCATGCTCTGTTGGTTGTTGATGAAGTAAGGAGATAGGTAGCCACGATCGAACTGCATACCTTCCACTACTTCCAAAGAATTTTCAAGACCAGAACCATCTTCTACCGTGATGACGCCCTCTTTACCTACTTTTTCCATCGCCTTGGCAATAATAGTACCAATAGCTTCATCGGAATTAGCAGAAATAGTGCCGACTTGTGAAATGGCTTTTTGGTCAGTACAGGGTTTGGAAAGTTTTTTCAACTCTTCTACCGCTGCAGCTACTGCTTTTTCTATGCCGCGTTTGAGATCCATTGGATTCATACCAGCAGCAACTGATTTCATACCTTCCGCTAAAATGGCTTGTGTTAATACGGTTGCAGTAGTTGTACCGTCACCTGCGATATCAGAAGTCTTGGAAGCCACTTCCTTAACCATCTGTGCGCCCATGTTTTCGAAGTTGTCTTTTAACTCGATTTCTTTAGCAACAGTCACACCGTCTTTGGTAGGTGTTGGGCTGCCAAAACTTTTTTGTAGCACAACGATTCGTCCACGGGGACCTAAAGTCACTTTGACGGCATCAGCCAGAATATTTACGCCATTTAGCATGGCCTGGCGGGAGTGATCCGCAAATTTAATTTCTTTAGCGCTCATTCTTTTAGTTTCTCCTAAAAATTTAATGTGAATTTAACTGAAAATTAACCTTCAACTACACCCATAATGTCATCTTCTCTCATGACGACCAATTCTTCGCCAGCAACCTTTACTTCTGTACCAGAGTACTTGCCAAACAGCACTTTATCACCCACTTTAATAACTAATGGACGTACTTGGCCGTTATCGGTATGTTTGCCAGTACCTATGGCAATGACTTCTCCAAATACCGGTTTGTCTTTAGCTGTATCTGGGATCACAATGCCACCTGGCGAGGTTCGCTCTTCTTCACTGCGACGAATCACAACGCGATCATGCAATGGACGTATTTTCATTCACTCTTTCTCCTAGGTTTTAATTGATTATATAGGCAGGGCAGATTAATTCTGTGTATACTTAAAGTATTTCCCATATAAATCAAATGATTATATTTCTGGGACTTAACCGCCAACCACATTTGCTAGCGCCTGACATAAAAGTCAAATGCTAATGCTAGAAAATATGAGGTTAAAATTTGAGAATTCAAGAGGAAAGAATACTTTTGGATAAAATTTTGAAATGGCACTTATACTCAGGATAGCTATGTCCAGGATGACACAGCCATTCTGTAATGTTAACAGGCTATATTTTCCATGCTTTCTTCTGTAGCCGCTTTATTGATATCTACATAAATCTCAGACTCTTCCAAACAAATTGATTCTGCCAAATATTCGCGAAATTTATTCAATAACGGTGTGAAGAAATCTGCTTGACGCGGTAGATGTGTCTTTAAAGAATTCATAAAAATCTTTTTCTGTTCATCAACACCATATCTTGCGATCATCTGCGCACATTGATCCAATTTGGCAGCAACGGATTCTGTCAGACGAGCTTCAGGCAGGGGGATCAGCTGTATTGCTTCAATCATAGCCCTGGAAGCCGTTTGAGCCGCATGAATCACTCGACCATTTTCCAGGCGGTAATTGTCCAAGACACTTTTCATATGCTGCGCAAAATGATCGATGCCGGAATAACGTAATCGTGAAGGGGTACTATTTTCTTCTAGACTGGCTTTCTTGATGACTTTAACTAATAAGCGGTATAGCTCAGAGTCACGCCTGGGAAGACGCTTATCAAGCCCTGCTTGCGCCAATTTTTTATCTATTTCTTGTGAATATAGATTCTTTTTTAGAATATTTTTATAATCATTTAAAAGCTTTATAGCCGTTTGTGAGAAGTTGTGCATATGTCCACGCCGTTATATACCTGTTCATTATTGTTATTTGAACAATCTATTTAATCTATGAGTTGTATTATAAACATATTCCCCTTAACAAAATATTAACGATAGGGAATTTATTTAAACCACCAACGCAGAGGAATTAAATAGCCAATCTTAAGATAATTGCGTAAAATAGCACTAAAACTATTCTATATCTCCACTTAGCTATCACGAGGTCTTATGAAACAGCAACCGGCTATATTGGCACTTGAAGATGGTAGTACATTTTCAGGGTATTCCATCGGTGCTGAAGGCCAAACAGTTGGTGAGGTTGTATTTAATACAGCAATGACAGGTTATCAAGAAATTATTACTGACCCGTCGTATGCTCAACAAATCGTCACCTTAACTTATCCGCATATTGGCAATACCGGTACTAACAAGGAAGATGTTGAATCCTCCCAAGTCTGGGCAGCTGGTCTCATTATTCGCGATTTACCCTTTTTGGCTAGCAATTGGCGCATGCAACAGACCCTACCCGATTACCTACGTACTAATAATCTGGTCGCAATAGCCGGTATTGATACCCGCCGCCTAACCCGTTTACTACGCGAAAAAGGCGCCTTAAACGGCTGCATTACCACTTCCACTATTGATAAAGCGGCCGCTCTAGCATCTGCACGCAGCTTCCCAGGGTTAAGTGGTATGGATTTAGCCAAAGTAGTTAGCACTCAAAAATCTTATACGTGGACAGAAGGCAGCTGGCAAATGGATACTCAAAGAGTAAGTTCCAACCCAAATTCACAGCCCCTCCATGTAGTTGCTTATGATTTTGGAATCAAAGAGAACATATTGCGTTGCTTAATTGATATGGGCTGCCGCCTGACAGTTGTCCCTGCCGAAACTTCTGCAGAACAAGTTTTGGCATTAAAACCTGATGGAATATTTTTATCCAATGGACCTGGCGATCCAGCGGTTTGTGATTATGCTATTTCCGCTATTAAAACCTTTTTGGATCAGGAGATTCCCCTATTTGGCATTTGTCTGGGGCATCAATTATTGGGGCTGGCCTGTGGCGCTAAAACTATAAAAATGAAATTTGGTCATCATGGCGCCAATCACCCTGTGCAAGATTTACAAAGCAAACAAGTCCTTATTTCCAGTCAAAATCACGGTTTTGCTGTAGATGAAGCGAGTTTACCGGCTTGCCTTATCTCCACACACCGCTCATTGTTTGATGGCAGCCTGCAAGGTATTCGCCATGTCAATAAACCCGCCTTTAGTTTTCAGGGACATCCAGAAGCAAGCCCTGGACCACATGAGGCGAGAGTACTGTTCAACTCTTTTAAGGAGTTGATATGTAAAAGGAAAACCCTAGCCGCCTGATTTGACTAGCCATACATTTTTTATGTGTTACATCTGCGTAGCAATATAATCCAGATGTTTTTCCACAGCCCCACGGTTTGTTTCCACAACCATCCTTGCCTGCTCCCCCATCTGAATACGCTTTGCTTCATCTTCCAATAATGCTGACCAGGTTGTTGCTAATTCCTTTTCGTTATTGACACAAATAACTGCGTTGACCTGTTGCAACAAATGATAGATTTCTGTGAAATTAAATAGTTGCGGACCGGTGACAATAGGCAAGCCTAAAGCAGCAGGTTCCAACAAATTATGACCGCCCACAGCTACCAAACTGCCTCCCACAAAGGCCACATCTGCTGCCGCATAATAAAGGAAAAGCTCTCCCAAACTATCCCCCAAAAATATTTGAGTTTCCGGTGTACAGGCTTGTCCCTGACTGCGCCGAATCGTAGAAAAACCGCGTTTCTGACATAAAACTGCCACCTCATCAAAACGATCAGGATGACGCGGCACAAGTATTAACAGACTAGTAGGCCAGGTTTTTCTTAATTCAGTAAAGGCTTGCAAAATCTGTTCTTCTTCGCCCGCATGTGTGCTCGCCGCAATTAAGGTAGGCCGCCTTTGCCCCCAACTTGCTCGCAATGCTTGACCTTTCTCTACCAAATCCAGCGGTGTCTTCACATCAAATTTCATATTACCCCAGACTAAAGTCCGTGCGGGATCAGCGCCCAATGCTTTAAAGCGTTTAGCATCTTCTTGCGTTTGCGCAGCGATAACAGAAATCTTTTGCAACATAGGCTTAACCAACATAGCAATATGTTGATAACCTTGTGCTGACTTGCCAGAGAGCCGCGCGTTGGCTAATAAAATGGGGATTTTCCTCTTAGACGTATAATGCAGCAAATTAGGCCATAGCTCCGTTTCCATGATAATGGCTAAACGGGGACGAGTACGGTTTAAGAAGCGGTTGACTACATCCGGCATATCGTAGGGAACGTAATAATAACGCAATCTTTCTCCCGCGAGCTGCGCTGCCAATCCAGAACCGCTGGCCGTCATGTTGGTAATCACCAGTGTCAACTGCGGATAACGTGCCTGTAGACTGGTTATCAAGGGCCTTGCCGCGATTAACTCTCCTACCGATACGGCATGCAACCAAATACAACCATCCGCAGCCATCGATTGAATGAAACCCAAACGCTCTGCCCAGCGTTGACGATAGCCAGGCAATTTCCGCCCTTTCCACCATAATCGTAGAAAAATGGCTGGAGTACTTAAGTAAAACAATAATGAATATAGATAACGCATAATTTATAATGACTACTTGGAAATAATTATTGGAGGGATTATGTTCAAAGATTTTTTAACCTTTCGCCGTATGTTAACCCCGATTTTGGTGCAGATATTATTCTGGCTGGCAGTCATTGCCTGTATTGTCCTTGGTGTGGCAAATATATTGCATCAACTGATATTGCAGGGGATTGCGACCATCATTTTCGGACCTTTAGCTATCAGAATTATCTGTGAGTATGTTGTTGTATTGTTTCGCATTAATAATACCCTAACAGATATTAAGAGCCAAAAGATACTTTAAATCTATGTCATATGGTTCCTTCTCTTCCGGCGGGCGCGGGGCAGGCATAGAGGTCAGGTTAAGCACTGTATCTCCTCTCCCGTCTGTGACCAAAGGGAGTCCCCTTGCGAGATGGGAGAGGGGCTACAGTGCTTAATTGCTTAAACGAACCTCTTTAGAAACATCCTTATGTTTCAAGCTAGCAAATGCCTTCTCAGCCGCATCCCAAGTAGCCTGCAATTCCAGATCACCATGAGCCGCTGAGACAAATCCAGCTTCATACGCTGAAGGTGCAATATAAATTCCTTGCTGCAATAAGGCATGAAAAAACTGCTTAAACTGTTCAATATGGCAGCCCATAACCTGTTGCAGCTGTGTTATTTCCTCACCTTCAGTAAAAAATAAACCAAACAAACTCCCAACCTGCGTGGCTTTTAATGCAATATCCTGCGCTTTAGCTCGTTCCAGTAAACCTGCAACTAAACGCTGGGTTTTAATTTCCAAGTCTGCATAAAAACCTGGACTACTTTCCAATACCTTCAAAGTTGCTAAACCAGCAGCTACCGCGATGGGATTACCTGATAAAGTACCCGCTTGATAAACCGGTCCAACTGGCGCCATTTTCTCCATCAAGATTTTTCTACCACCAAATGCGCCTACTGGCAAACCTCCACCTATAATTTTACCTAGCGTGGTAATATCTGGCACCACACCATAAAGCCCTTGCGCTCCTCCTCTACCCACCCTAAAACCAGTAATCACTTCATCAAAAATCAATAAACTCTGATAACGGTCGCAGATTTCCCGCAATCCCTGCAAAAATCCCGGCACCGGCAATACACAACCCATATTACCTGCTACGGGTTCCACGATAATTGCTGCAATATCCTTACCCACTGCTTGAAATACAGCTTCAACTGAATCTAAGTCATTGAAAATGGCCGTAAGCGTTTCCTGCACCAGCACTTTAGGCACTCCGGGCGAACTGGGAACTCCAAAAGTCAATCCACCTGAACCCGCCTTCACTAACAAAGCATCAGAATGTCCGTGATAACAACCTTCAAATTTTAAAATCTTATCTCGTCCGGTTGCAGCACGCGCCAAGCGTAGGGCGCTCATGGTAGCTTCTGTCCCCGAATTGACTAGACGTACCTGTTCAATCGATGGGAAGTGCTGATTGATTTTGATGGCTAATTCGACCTCCTTAGCAGTCGGAGCCCCAAAGCTTAAACCATTAGCAGCCGCCTTCTGTACAGCAAGCACAACCTCAGGATGAGCATGCCCCAAAATAGCTGTCCCCCAGGAACCCACATAATCGATATAAGATTTCTCATCTTCATCAATCAAATACGCTCCTTGACCCCGATTAAAAAATACAGGGGTACCCCCCACTCCGCCAAAAGCACGAACTGGTGAATTAACGCCACCAGGAATATAATTTTGCGCTTTCTGAAATAACAAATCGGAACGTGACATATGACAACTCCAGTTTGGGATGAATGAACAACTACAGCATAACCCTATTTCATATTATGATACACCAAAGTTTATGAGGACACCTGCTATGAAAAAATATGTTTGTCTTTTATGTGGATTTATTTATGACGAAGAACTGGGCTGGCCAGAAGATGGCATTCAGCCTGGCACATTATGGAAAGACGTCCCCGAAGATTGGACTTGCCCGGAATGCGGAGCGATGAAAGAAGATTTTGAAATGGTAGAAATTTAGATTTTCCTCTTACAGCCCTAACTTTTTTCCTTCTCCTCTGGTGGGAGAAGGTGCCCAACAGGGTGGATAAGGGGTGAGTTTGCAGTAGCAGTAGCAGTAGCTATAATTAAAGCCAATCCAAGCTTACCCCTCATCCGCCCTACGGGCACCTTCTCCCACCAGGGGAGAAGGAAAAAAGTCATGGCTATAAGAGGGGTTTTAACATTAAGGCTTGACCACCACCAAAATCACCACCACCATAAGAATCACCACCGGTATCTCATTAAACCAACGATAAAATACATGCGAGTGTTTATTCTTATTGGTTTTAAATTGCCACCAATAATAGCCGCACATCAAATGGTATATCCATAGAACAGCCACCAACGCTAATTTCGCCTGCATCCAGCCCAAACTGATATAAGCACTGAAATTCAAACAGAGCAGCCAAATGCCAAATATAGTCGCCAACACTGCGCTCGGCATCGTTATCCCAAAATACAACTTCCTTTCCATGAGTTTAAACCTTTCCTGGCTAATCGTGTCTTCACTCATCGCGTGATAGACGAACAATCGCGGCAGATAAAATAAACCGCTGAACCAGGTCACCACAAAAATAATATGTAACGCTTTGATCCAAAGCATTATTTTTACTCCACAATCCGCACTGGAAAATGCTATAATAACATCTCATATTATCAATATTCAGCCGAAATCTTGAGGTATTCCATGAGCGCATTAACCAATGCATCTAATCAGTCTTCTCCATCAGATCCCATCACCGTGACACACAGCGCGATTATGAAAATTTATGAGTTAATGGTGGAAGAAGATAATCTAAATCTCAAGTTACGCATTTTCATTACCGGCGGCGGTTGCTCCGGTTTCCAATACGGCTTCAGTTTTGAAGAAGCTGCTAATGACGATGATATTATCATTGATAAAAAAATAGACGAAGTTGAAGACAGGGACGGCACATCAACTTCAGGTCAACACATACCACACATTCAAGTCTTAGTTGACGCTCTCAGCCTGCAATATTTAGGCGGCGCCGAAGTCGACTACCGTAAAGATATCAATGGCGAACGCTTTATCATTCGCGGCAACCCCAATGCCAAAACCACCTGCGGTTGTGGTTCTTCTTTTTCGGCGGAATAGCATAGCTGTCATCCTGGATTATGACAGCCATAATCCAGAATGGCCGCTATAACTGCTCCTGCGATTCCATCGCCGCAGCCAACAACGCTAACCTCGCAATCACACCATAAGCATAAAACCGATTAGCACAATCATCCGCCGGATGACAAGGATTATTGCATGCCCCTATAAACGGCAATGGATGAAAGTTCATACCTGGAGCATTGAGATTTTCATCCACACCTTTTTGCGCATGTACCCGATAAAAACCACCCACAACATGATGCCCAACCATATAAACCACCGGCTCCGCCACTGACTGTTCCTCACCCCAAGTCTCAAAAGTATAAACCCCTTCCTGAATAATCACTTTGGAAACTGCTCGTCCCCCTTTAATCGTGGACATATTTGTGCGCTGTTTACGATTCAAATGTTTTAAATCATCCACCTGCTTAATCGTCATCACCGCCATACCATAAGTCCCGGCGTCCGCTTTAATAATCACAAAAGGTGGATGCTCGATACCATATTCAGAATACTTTTTCTTAATCGATTCAAACAATGCCTCCACATTAGAAATCAGACACTGCTGGCCTTCCCCTGTCATAAAATTCACCTCACCGCAATAACGGAAAAATGGCGAAATCAACCACGGATCAATATCCAAGTACTTAGCAAACTCACGGCTGGCAATTTCATAATGATGAAAATGATTCGCTTTAGAACGTGTCGCCCAACCCAAATCAATAGGCGGACAGACTTTTTGTTCTAGTCCTTGCAATAATGCAGGAACACCGCCAGCTAAATCATTATTCAGCAGAATCAAGCAAGGGGAAAAATCATCCACGGCTAACCGATTTCCCACACGTCGTAACGGCTCAAGCCGAATAGATTTTCCTGAAGGGAGCTTAATATCTTTGGGCGCTTTCAATTCTTCGAGCAAAGAGCCAATGCGCACACTGAAACCGGCTTTAGATAAAATTTCCTGCAAACAAGCTAAGTGTTCAAAGTAAAACATATGGCCAGTATGGCTTTCGGGAATCAACAATATCTGTTTGGCCGTCGGACTGATGGTCTCTATCGTCGCCTGCACTGCTTGAATATAAAGCGGCATGAAATCAGGGTTGAGATTATTAAAGCCGGCCGGAAACAAGTTAGTATCAATGGGCGCCAGTTTAAACCCTGCATTACGTAAATCCACTGATGAATAAAACAGCGTAGGCACCTGTTGCCACTTTTCACGAAACCAACTTTCAATTTTCACCTGTTGATTCAGCAATCGCTGCTCTAACTGATGCAAGGGCGCTTTGAGAGTAGAAGGCACTTGTGGAACATTCTTAGAAAAAATTTCAGACATGATTTTTTATTTTCCTGGGTTTCTTAAGCGATGCATCATCTAAAGATGACAAGGGTTCATTATCACTCACTTATGTTAAACTATCTACTACAGAGCTTTTCAAATCATCCACCTAAAAGATCCCTAAGGACAAACTTATGCCTAACTCCGCCCTGTTCTTAACTGATATCTGGTATCTAGCCCTCCCTGGAAATGCTCTGAAATCTGGGCAAATGACTGCTAAATCGATTCTCGGACAATCCCTATTATTCGGCCGCGCTAAGACAGGTGAACCTTTCGCCTTACGCAATATCTGCCCACATCGCGGAATTCCACTGAGTTATGGTCGTTTTGATGGCTGTGAAGTAGAGTGTTGTTATCACGGCTGGCGCTTTAATACTGGGGGGGTTTGTACTGACATTCCTTCATTGCTACCCGAGCAAAAATTCAATATCTCTAGGGTAAAAGTGTTCAAATTTCCCTGCCACGAAGTTCAGGGCAACCTCTGGGTTTATATACCCCCACCCGGCAAACCCATACCTAAAACTTTACCACCCATCCCTTGCGTCCCCGATGTCGGAAATATTGCACCACAATTACAGTTCAACAAACATTTTCCCTGCGATATCGATCATGCGGTGGTGGGATTAATGGATCCTGCTCATGGTCCGTTTGTGCATCGTTCCTGGTGGTGGCGTTCGCAAAAATCCATGCATCCCAAAGCCAAAAAATTCGCACCCACCCCTTTAGGCTTTAAAATGGTAAGGCATCCCCCCTCTAAAAATTCTAAAGCCTATAAATTGTTGGGGGGCGAAATTTCTACAGAAATCAGCTTTCAATTGCCCGGCGTGCGTATAGAACATATCCAAGCCGGCCGCCATACGGTATGCGCTCTGACCACTCTTACCCCATTGGAAGAATCCGTTACTGAAATCCATCAATTTTTTTATTGGACATTACCAGGCTGGACAGCTATCTTTAAGCCCTTGGCGCGATCTTTTGCCCGCGCGTTTTTGAATCAGGATTATGAGGTGATTGTTAAACAACAAGAAGGCTTAAAAGAGAATCCGCAGCTGATGCTAATCAATGATGCAGACACGCAAGCTAAATGGTATCAGCAATTAAAAAAAGAATTCATATTAGCCCAAACAGAGAACCGTCAATTTCAACATCCGCTAACTGAAACAGTGCTGCGCTGGAGGAGTTAAGCTACTCTTTCGCTATTGTATTAAGCCCAGAATAACAGGGAAAAGAGAAAAAGTAGAAAAGGATTTTCTTCCAACAATACATTCAAACCCATGAGTCACAGTATGCACACATTTAAAATCGCCGCTTCACTATTATCTGCTGACTTCGCCCAACTAGGCAAAGAGGCTATTGATGCCATTACTGCCGGCGCAGATTGGATACACTTGGATGTCATGGATAATCACTACGTCCCTAACCTGACCGCAGGACCCTTAGTCTGCCGAGCATTGCGAGATTTTGGGGTCAAGACGCCAATCGATGTACATCTAATGACTAAGCCGGTAGATCGGCTGATCCATGATTTTGCCAAGGCCGGCGCAACCTACATCACCATTCACCCAGAAGCCACCGAGCATCTAGATCGCAGTTTGCAACTGATACACGACCTGGGCTGCCGAGCTGGTTTAGTTTTTAATCCAGCCACACCCTTTAGCCAACTGCCTTACGTCATAGACAAACTCGATTTAATCATGATTATGTCGGTTAATCCCGGATTTGCTAAACAGCCTTTTATTCCTTCCGCGCTGAATAAAATCCGTGAAGCACGTCAATTTTTAGACAGCTATGCTTATGAAGCCAGATTAGAAGTAGATGGTGGCATCAAAACCGATAATATCCACGAAATCGCTACCGCCGGAGCAGATACTTTTGTCATCGGCTCAGCTATTTTTAACACCCCTGATTATGCCGCTACTATAGCTAACTTCCAGGCAGCGCTTTCAAAAGCACAATCACAGCATGGACATTTTTAATGCCAACGTTTCACACATCCTGCATCTATATCAAATAAATCCAGCACACGCCCTACAGAGTGATTGACCATATCATCCAATGTCTGTGGCTGATTATAAAAAGCCGGCACAGGCGGAGCGATAATACCGCCCATATGCGTCACTTTGAGCATGTTCTCCAAATGACCGGCATGCAGCGGCGATTCCCGCACCATCAACACCAGACGCCGCCGCTCTTTAAGTACCACATCTGCTGCACGCGTTAACAAGTTGCTAGTTACGCCACTTGCGATTTCAGCCAAAGTACGCATCGAGCAAGGCGCAATAATCATGCCCTGTGTTTTAAACGACCCACTGGAAATCGCCGCGCCCAAATCCATCACTGAGTAATGCACATCCGCCAATGCATAAAGTTGCTTTGCAGTTAATGCGACCTCTGCCGCACGCGTAATTTCTGCAGTTTTAGAAACAACGAGATGGGTTTCAATTGGCAGCGGCTGCAACAACTCCAATAAACGAATACCATAAATGATACCGGAAGCGCCGCTAATGCCGACAATAAGACGTGATTTTACCACTCAATTTTTCCTCAACATGTGTGGTTATAAAGGAGAAACCGTATCAACTTTCTGGTTAGAACTTTCCTCCTCATTTTTTATCCATATGGGCAATGCAAATTTGAGATGTTCTATATATTCGATAAGTTGAGCAGAAACGAACGGTTCTAGCTCACTTAAAAAGCTGGGTACATCTTTATAAGCGTTTATTAACGATAGACGTGCTTGAAACAAAGGATTTTCTTTAAGAAAAACTTTGGAGAATTGCTCTTTGAATGCTGCAATAGTTGGCATGTTATCTAATCTTGGCCAAACAATTGTTAGATTTTCATTAGAATCCCAAAGATAGTGTAATATGCTTGGGATAAGAACTGTGGGGACGATAAATAAAAAACACAGAATGGGTTGTATTTCTTCTCTACGTTGTGTTAAAAATTTTTGTCGTAATGCTTCTAATGCGCCAGGTTTTTTACACAGTTCAATAATCCTCGGATCATCCCCTTCTTCTGCACAGCGAATAAGGTCTGGTTTTGATCCAATTTTAGCACCCCATTGGACTAAAAGATGGAGCATCTTTCGATCTGAGAAACGTGCAACCAATTGCAATAGAGTCTCTCCTTGGTTATCAAGCACATCCATATTTGCTTCTTGCCTGATTAAATATTCTGCGATCGATAAATTTGGATATCCATAAGCAGCACCCACTAAAGGAGTATAAATCAGAGGGTTATTTTCTACACACGATTCAATATCGGCTTTATTCTCTATTAATATTTTTACTACCTCTAGCTTTTTCTTCATCACCGCTACATGCAGCGCAGTTAATCCGTGTTCATTGCGCATTTCAATATCCACTTTTTGACTCAAAAGAAGGCGTATTTTTTCTATATCACCTTCTCTGCAAGCGTCATGCAATGCATACAGATTTTTCTTATTTTTAGACTTGCTTTCCAACTTCAAGAATTTTGCTTGAGAAGCGGCATAACTGGATGCTAAGTATCGTTCGTCTTCTAAATGAGATAAAGACCAAAATGCGGAGGGCTGGATATAAACGGGTAGATAAAATGTTTCTTCGGTTGCAGTTTTTTGCTGGAAGGTTTTTCTTTCTCTCTTAACTGCTCGCGACATAAGCACCTCTCTACTAATTATCGGTTACGGTATATTTATCAATAAAATTCTAATTCTGGACTTTAGCCAATTATGCCGCTAAAGCCAGCTGATAAATCAAAGCATTAGCCTGATTGGCCGTAATTTTTAATAAATCACTCTCATTTTCAGACTTTGAAAAATACTTTTTGGTCAAAATTGATTTTCTGACCAGCGT
>DASZWJ010000018.1 GCA_035546635.1 Gammaproteobacteria bacterium | reverse complement strand
AATCATTTCTGTCATTCCCGCCTACGCGGGACTGACAGAAATGATTTCGCGCCAGCGACTAATTATCTATATCAACCAAACCACTTTCTATCACCAGGCGAACTGCTTCGGCTTCTGTACTGGCACCTAATTTTTTTAGCGCACTGACCAAATAGCCACTGATAGTTTTTTTACTGAGATATAAACTCTTAGCAATGTCATTGCGCTTCATACCATTGGCCATCATAATCAAAATCTGTAATTCTCGCTCTGCTAATCGTCCTACCGGAGGCGGATTATTTTGCAAGGCGACATGAACGGAAGCTATGGTCTCTACCATTGATAGATCGATATAACGCTCCCCCGCATTCACAGTTTGAATTGCCTGTATCATTTCTTCACGGTTCGAATGCTTGCTTAAATAACCTGAAGCGCCCAGATTCAACAAACGCAACGGCACTAATCCACTGGTATAAGCACTAAGAATCAATATCTTTGGTGCAGGTTTACTACGTAAAAGACGCATGATGGCTTCAAATCCCCCCATCCCTGGCATATTTAAATCCATCAAAACCACATCAGGCAAAAACTCACGAGCAACTTGAATAGCCTCTTCGCCACTTTTTGCTTCACCAACCACCTCAATATTCTCCGCATCTTTCAGCAAAAACCTAACGCCGGTGCGTACCAATTCATGGTCGTCAACCAATAAAACTTTAATCATGGGAAAACTCCAGATAGTTAGTCGCTGGCGCGAAATTCAAAAAATGCACGTCGTGCTGACAGGAAGCCGAATCCAGGTCGCAGGAAAACGAAACTTTAACTTTCCTGTCCAGCTGGATCCAGCTTCCTGTCGGCACGACGTGCGGTTTTTGAGTTTCGCGCCAGCGACTAGTTATTGTTTCTTGGATAGCAGCTGAAAGAATACACTTTGAAGGAAGATTCGCGGTCTAGTGGAAGTGTTACATCCTTTATATAAGACATAAGCCCATTAAACAATATTAAAAGCTTGAGATCAATGTGCAGAACTCCAGAAAGCACAAATTTTTAGTCAAAAAACATTATAAATTACTTGCAATGTGAGTTTTGAAGATAATTCGAGCTAGGGTATAACAACCGGCTCGAAAGACAATTGAAGGTAACATGAGAATTTTAAAAATTTATGACAAAACACATTCGCGATAACATATATGAAAATTAAAAATCAAGTCGGTGGCGTATAAAGAGCAACACCTAATCGCTGAAACAAATACATATCATTATCAAAATCAGGATTGGTCACATATTTAGTTAACATTACTTTACGCGCACCATGAATAGAATTAGCCCCAGCCTGAAAGCACAACGCTTGCATTTCATCACTCATTTCATTGCGCCCCGCAGATAAACGTACAAAAGCTCGTGGCATCATAATACGCGCGACAGCAATGGTGCGAATAAAATCAAAATTATCTAACTTAGGCGCATTGTCACCTAAACGCGTACCTGGCACGCGAGTTAAATAATTGATCGGTACGCTACAGGGATGTTCGGGCAAATTGGCTAGCACGATCAGCATATTGGCACGATCAGTCACGCTCTCCCCCAAACCCAAAATACCCCCACAACAAACCTTGATACCCGCATTACGCACATACTCGAGGGTATCGAGACGATCTTGATAAGTGTGCGTGGTGGTTACATTTGGATAAAATTCTCGGGAAGAATTAACATTGTGGTTATAATAATCTAGCCCTGCATCAGCGAGTGCTTGTGCCTGCTCCGCCGTCAACATGCCAAGACACATACAGCTTTCCATGCCCAAAGCCTTCACTTCTCCAATAATCGTTTGTATCTTTTTAAGTGCACTATTTGGCAAATTGCGCCAAGCAGCCGCCGCACAAAAGCGCGTTGCGCCTTTGGCTTTGGCCTCTTTAGCAGTAGAGAGAATCTCTTCTAAAGGCTGTAATTTCTCAAGTTTTAATTCCACATTCGCACTTTGGCTCTGCGAACAATAACCGCAGTCCTCAGGACATAAACCCGTTTTAATACTCATTACAGTGCAGAGCTGAATTTGATTAGGATCAAAATATTGGCGGTGCACTGTCTGCGCCTGATACAGCAAATCAGCAAATGATAAATTAAATAAAGCTTGGGCTTCGTCTAAGGTCCAATTGTGGCGGATATGGGCTTCAGTGGCTGTCATGAGGGATCTCTTTGAGTATTAAATTTTTTATGTAACTAGTCGCTGGCGCGAAATTCAAAAAATGCACGTCGTCCCGGCATGGATGCCGGGACGAC